>CAZPNF010000011.1:0-9869 GCA_964587715.1 uncultured bacterium
ATACAATTGATGATCTCTTTGCTGCAGGAATGACACCTCCAAATCCAAAAGTATTCTGCGAACATATTAATGTATATGATTGCTCAAAAGTTTCCGACGGTGCTTCTGCATTAATAGTCGCTTCAGAAGAGGGATTGAAGAAGATCGGTGTACCAAAAAACAAAACAGTGGAACTTATTGGTTTTGGTATTGCTGTGGCTGATCTGACAAAGCCCCCTCCAGATCAAACCAAAATGACCACTGTAGCCCACGCCGTAAAAAAAGCCTACGAAATGGCAGGGATAAGTGCTAAAGATGTAGATGTCTTAGAGATTCATGATTGTTTCACTATTGGAGGGATTTTGGAGTTAGAGGCTGCGGGTTTTGTTGGGTATGGAGAATCCTTTGATTTTGTCCTTGAGGGGAAGACCCGAGCTGAGGGAGAAATTTCGACCAATGCAACGGGTGGTCTCATTGGATTTGGTCATTATACAGGCGGTACGGGCGTCCGCGAGGCAGTAGATTTGATTCATCAACTAACAGGACAGGCAGGTGATTGCCAGGTTAATATTTCTCAAGATAGACCTTACGGTTTAATGGTCAGTATGGGGGGCAATGATAAGACCGTGGTGGCTTGTATTTTCAAAGCAGCAGTGTAGGAGGTGAACATGGATAATAATCGATTCATCTCAGCATTATCAGATAGAGAACACGAGAATTTCCGGTCGGAAGTTCAGGCTTTTGTAAAAGAGTACGTCGCACCAAGGGCTGCGGAGCTCGAGGCAAAGGAGGAATTTCCCCGGGATATACTCCGAGAAATGGGCAAGCGTGGTTACATGGGAATTCCAATTCCAAAAGAATACGGCGGGGCAGGTCTGGATAACTTGAGTTACGCTATTGCAGTAGAAGAGGTTTCCCGTGCCTGCGGTTCCACAGGTATTACCCTGGCTGCTCACACATCTCTGATTGTCTCGCCCATTTACAACAACGGGACAGAGGCTCAGAAGAAAAAATACCTCATTCCTCTGGCAAGGGGAGAACATCTTGGATCTTTCGGGTTGACAGAACCAAATGGCGGTTCTGATGCTGCGACTACTGAAACTATGGCGATTCCTGAAGGCGACTATTACATAGTCAATGGAACCAAGAGGTTTATTACCAACGGGACGTTTGCCGATGAAATTATTTTTACAGCTTCCCATGACCGTTCTCTTGGGGTGCACGGCATTAGTGCTTTCATCGTCACGAAAGGAACCCCAGGATATACTTCAGGAAAAAAAGAGGACAAATTGGGATTGAGGGCTTCTAATACAGCAGAACTCGCTTTTGAGGACTGCAAAATTCCTAAAGAAAACTTAGTGGGTAAGGAGAACGAGGGATTTAAAGTTTTTATGGAAACTTTAGATGGGGGCCGCATCAGCATTGGTGCTTTGGCTCTGGGAGAAGCACAGGGAGCATTAGATGCAGCCATCCAGTTTGTACAGGAACATGAACTAAAAAAGAACCAGAGTGTACAGGCGGCAATTGCTGATATGGCGATGGAAGTTTCAGCTGCACGGCATCTGATCTATCATGCAGCCCGTTTGAAAGATCGAAAACTGCGAATAACTCTGGAAGGAGCCATAGCCAAGCTCTACGCGTCCGAGGTCTCGATGCGAGTGACTTCTAAGGCAATAGATATTATGGGAATGGAAGGGTTGACGAAGAAGTATCCTGCGGAGCGATTCTTTAGAGACGCAAAACTCAATGAGATAGGTGAAGGAACTTCAGAGATACAGCGTATCGTCATCGCAAGGCAAGTATTGGGGAAATAGAAATAAAAAAATTATTATGGAGGAATAGACATGGATTTCGAACTGAATTCTAATCAGAAACTTATTCAGAAGATGGTTCGCGATTTTGCCGTAAATGAGCTGGAATCTGCGGCTGTAGAGATCGATAGAACAGGAGAATTTCCCTGGACAAATCTCAAAAAGATGGCTAAATTAGGATTATTAGGGATGATTATTCCTGAGGAATTTGGTGGTGGAGGTATGGATTTCTTGAGTCTGGCCATTGCTATAGAGGAGGTATCACGGGTCTGTGCTTCAACAGGAGTTATCGTGGCAGTAAACCAAAGTCTCGTGGAGTATCCTATCCTCCAGTTTGGGAATGAATCCCAGAAGAAAAAGTATCTTCCCATTCTGGCAAAGTTAGATAAGATTGGTGCATTCGGTTTGACAGAACCCAACGCAGGATCCGATCCTGCTAATATGGAGACGACAGCTAAATTGGAGGGAGATCACTACATCCTTAATGGTGCGAAGCGTTTTATCACTAACGGTGGAGAGGCTGGCATATACGTAGTATTTGCATATACTGACAAATCCAAAGGCCACAAGGGTATCAGTGGATTTATTGTCGAGAGAGATTTCCCGGGTTTCAGTGTGGGGAAACACGAAGATCTGTTAGGTTTGAGAGCAACGGCTAATTGTGAGCTTCTCTTTGACGACTGCCGTGTTCCCAGGGAGAACCTTTTGGGTGAGGAAGGTCAGGGTTTTAAAATTGCAATGCACACAATAGATACAAGCAGAATCGATATTGCTGCTCAAGCTGTAGGGATTGCCCAGGGGGCAATGGATGCTGCATTGAAATACTCAAAGGAGCGAAAGGCTTTTGGAAAAGCCATTTGTGAATTTGAGATGATTCAGTCGAAGTTAGCAGAGATGGCTGCTAGAATTGACGCTGCCAGACTTTCTGTCTACCGAACGGCTTGTATGAAGGACAGCGGAGTTCCTCGCTTTTCAAAAGAGGCTGCCATAGCAAAGTACCTTGCTTCGGAAGCCTGTATGTACTGTGTGCGTGAAGCTATTCAGATTTACGGAGGTTATGGATATACAAAAGATTATCCTGTAGAACGATTTTATCGAGATGCAAAAGTTATGGAGATCTATGAAGGAACCTCGGAGATACAGAAAATTGTCATTGCTAGAAGTCTCTTAAAATAAAGGAACGTTATGGTGGTTGAAGGAGCGGTTCTCTGTGAGCGGCTAAATCTCTACGACTGCATCCAGTGCGGGAAGTGTACTGGAGGGTGTCCTGTCTCTATTCGTTCGGCTTTGAATCCCAGGAGACTTATCTATGAGGCACTCCTGGATGAGAAGTTTAATCCTCTGGAAATGGAAGAAATATGGGAGTGCACGACCTGTGCTACCTGTTCAGAGCGATGTCCAAAGGGGGTAGAGCCTGTTGAGCTTGTTCTTGCTCTCCGGTCTGCTGTAGTTGAGGGTGGACGGGTTAAGCCCACTGTTCGAAATGCCCTGGAAAGTACATTCATGCACGGTAACCCCTGGGGTAGAGTTCGAGAGAAGCGGTCAGAATGGATAGGCGATTTGAAAGTTAGGATCTTAAAAGAGGGTGAGAAAACAGATGTCCTCTACTTTGTTTGCTGTACAGCTGCCTACGATCCGAGAGTACAAAAGGTGGCAAGAGCTATGGTGCAGATTCTTCAGAAGGCCGGGATCGATTTTGCTATTTTGGGCAACAATGAGAACTGCTGTGGAAATGAGATGGGTGAGTTGGGAGAAAGAGGCCTCTTCGAGATGATTCAAAAAAACAATATTGAACTCTTCTCCAAATACCAATTTCCCCGGATGATGACGACCTCTCCTCACTGCTTTCATGCATTCAAAAATAAGTATCCAAAGCAAGATTTTGACGTGTTTCATTACACCCAACTGCTCAGCCAGTACCTCACAGACGGGAAATTGGTTCTGAAGGGTGAATTGCCCAAAAAAGTTACCTATCACGATCCCTGTTTTCTCGGCAAACAAAACAAGGTTTTTGATGAACCCCGCCAAATTCTCCAGAGCATTCCGGGTGTGGAATATATTGAAATGGACCGTTCAAGAGAGAGAAGTCTCTGCTGTGAAGGGGGTGGAGGACGAATGTGGATGGAATCGGAAAGCACTGAGGAAAGGCTGGCAGAGGTTCGTGTGAGGGATGCAGTGAGTATCGGAGCAGAGATATTGGCCACAGCCTGTCCTTTCTGTCTTCTTACTTTGGAAGATGCCGTTAAGACGACTGGTAACGAGGAGAAGATACAGGTCAGGGACATTGCAGAGTTGTTGGCAGAAGTGGTGTAATGCAAGTTTAAGATGAAAAAAGTAAAAGGAGTGATGCTGTATGGATATTGTAGTTTGTATCAAACGTGTTCCTGAGACGTCAGAGTCCGAGGTGAAGATCGACTCATCGGGCAGGGACATTGTTCAAGAAGGTTTAGTGTTCAACATTAACGAGGCTGATAACTACGCTCTGGAGGAAGCACTTCTCATCAAGGAAAAGTTAGGAGGAAGCGTCACTTTAGTTTCTATCGGATCTAAGGATACAGACGATGTTCTTCGGATGGGTTTGGCGAAAGGAGCGGATAAGGCTGTAAGATTGGACGATCCCCGATTTTCCGAATCTGATGGGGTGGCTACGGCTCGGATTATGGCCTCTGCTATCCGTGAAATGGAATTTGACCTTGTCCTGACAGGTTGTATAGCCTTGGATGATGGGTACGCTCAGGTAGGACCTGCGCTTGCTGAATTTTTAGAAGTTCCTCACGCAACGATGGTGACAAAAATAGAATTGGAAGATGAAAAAGCACGAGTCTTCCGAGAGTTGGAAGGAGGGCTTTTAGAAGTGTTAGAAATCAAGATGCCGGCTGTTCTCACGATCCAAACAGGTATTAACGAACCAAGGTATGCGTCCGTTATGGGAATTGCCAAGGCTTCCCAAAAGGAGATTGAGTTAAAAGACTTGGAAGCCGTAGGAATGAAGGAAGAGGAAGTGGGACGAAAGGGTTCATTGACCTGGATTGAAGCCCTGACACTTCCTGCTCAAGAAAAAATAGCTGAGATTATTCCGGGATCGCCTGATGAAGCAGCAGATGCTTTGTCTGCCATTTTGAAAGAAAGGGGGCTGGTATGAAAGATATTTTCGTTCTGGCAGAGCATCGGCAAGGAAAGATGCAAGACGTAACCTACGAGCTTATTACAAAAGGAGCAAAATTAGCTTCCAAAATCGGTGGTAACCTCACTGCTGTTCTTTTGGGATCAAGTGTAGAGCCGTTTATAGAAGAATTAAAGAATTGGACTAACCGAATCCTTTTTGTTGAAGATGCAAGGTTAAAAGATTTTAACTCTGAAGCGTATCAGAAAGTTCTGGTCCCGCTGATAGAAGAGTACAAACCTTACTTGACGCTTATTCCCCAATCTGGTTTTGGTGTTGATCTGGCTCCAAGTTTGGCAGTCGAACTAAACCTCCCGTTGACTACAGATTGTTTCAACATTGATGTTGAGAATGGTTCTCTTGTGGCCAGCCGTCAAATGTACGGTGGCAAGGTCAATATTAGTGTCCGCTTTATAGAGGCACCAGGATATATCCTAACAGTTCGTCCGGCCTCTTTTCCGCCTGAAGAAACAGAGCTCTCCGCAGAAGTTATTAAGTTGGACTCTCCTCTGAGCGAGGAGATTGCCTATCGCAGATTTGTCAATTACGTGGAAGCAGCTGTTGGTGAAGTAGATATTACTCAGGCAGACATTGTTATTGGAGTGGGAAGAGGAATCAAAGAAAAGGATAATTTTCTCGTTGTAGAAGAGTTAGCCAATGTATTAGGAGGGGTTCTCGCTTGCTCCAGGCCTGTTGCCGATGCAGGATGGCTCTCCAAAGACCGGCAGGTTGGGTCTTCGGGCAAAACGATCAAACCGAAACTCTACGTAGCCGTGGGAATCAGCGGGGCATTTCAGCATACGATGGGTATGAAGGGAGCAGAAACGATCGTTGCCATTAACAAGGACCCCAACGCACCCATCTTCGGAGTGGCAGATTACGGCATCGTAGGAGATCTCTTTAAAGTGGTACCGGCCTTGAAAGAGAAAATTAAAGATTTGAAAGCGAGTTAGTATGGTTAAGATTGGTGTATATGTCTGTCACTGCGGCGTAAACATTGCATCGACAGTTGATGTTGAAAAGGTAACCAAAGAGGCGGAAAAACATCATGACGTTGTAATTGCCAGAAATTATCCCTACATGTGTTCTGAACCCGGCCAGGAACTCATTCGAAAAGACATTAGGGAACTGGGATTGGATAGGATTGTAGTGGCTGCCTGCTCTCCGCGGATGCACGAGGCTACTTTCCGGAAAACCTGCGAATCTGAAGGCGTAAATGCATACTGTTTTGAGATGACCAATATCCGTGAGCAGTGCTCATGGGTCCACGACGATAGGGATGCAGCCACAGCAAAGGCTATTGATCTGGTGAGGAGTTCTCTTTCCCGGGTGGCTCTGCTCGAACCTCTCACAGTTCAGGAGGTTCCTGTGATACCTGCTGCGCTTGTCGTCGGAGGAGGTATTGCTGGTATTCAAGCAGCTCTTGATATTGCAGATGCAGGATTTCAGGTCTATCTGATTGAGAGAGAGCCTTCTATTGGCGGACATATGGCACAACTGGATAAAACATTTCCGACTTTAGACTGTTCTGCCTGTATCCTTACTCCCAAGATGGTAGACGTGGGTAATCATCCTAACATTCAACTCATGACATATTCAGAAGTAGAAAAGGTGGATGGTTCTATTGGTAACTATACGGTGACCATTCGGGAAAAGCCCCGCTACGTTGATGTAGATAAGTGCACTGGCTGTGGACTCTGTGCTGAAAACTGTCGCCTGAAAAACAGAATAGACAGCGAGTTCGATGCTGGCATGGGAAAACGATCGGCGATTTATGTACCTTTTCCCCAGGCAGTACCTCTGAAATACACTGTGGATCCTGAGAACTGTCTTTTTTTAACTCGTGGTAAATGTGGTAAGTATCCTGCCTGCCAGGAAGCTTGTCTTGCAGATGCCATTGATTTTACACAGAAGGAAGAAAGAGTTAAAGTTGAAGTGGGAACTATTATTGTGGCCGTGGGATTTGATACTTTTGATCCAAGAAGAAAACCAGAATTAGCCTATGATAACTATCCAAACGTTATTACTGGGCTGGAGCTCGAACGGTTGATTTCTTCCTCTGGACCAACAGAAGGAAGGATTGTTATTGGTGGGAAAGAGCCCAAAAAGGTCGTTTTTATTCAGTGTGTGGGATCAAGAGATAAAAAACTTGGCAACGAATGGTGTTCCCGGGTGTGCTGCATGTACGCAATCAAGCAGGCTCATTTGATAAAGGAAAATATCCCCGATGCTAAGATCACCATTCTCTATATGGACATCCGTGCCTTTGGCAAAGGGTATGAGGAATTTTATGACAGGGTCAGGTCTGAAGGAGTGATTTTTCGCAGAGCAAATGGTTCGGAGGTCTATCGAAAGGGAAATGGACTTGTTGTCCGTGCCGAAGATACTTTGTTGGGAAAGACAGTTGAGGTCGAGGCTGATCTTGTGGTCCTTTCTATTGGGCTGGAACCAGGTAGAGGATCGAAGGATATCTCGAAAATTTTGAAACTTTCACATTCCCCCGATGGATTTCTCTTAGAAGCACATCCCAAACTCCGTCCAGTGGATACAGCCATAGGCGGTGTCTATTTAGCCGGTTGTTGCCAAGGCCCAAAGGATATTCCAGATACAGTTGCCCAGGCAAAGGCTGCTGCAGCATCTGCACTGATTCCCATGGTAAGAGGAAAGGTGTTCATCGAACCAATAAGTGCAACAGTGGATGAAGATATCTGCAGCGGATGTCGGATATGTGAATCCGTGTGCGAATATAAGGCTACTGTATTTGATGAAGAAAAAGGTGTCATGACAGTGAATGCAGCTCTCTGCAAAGGCTGCGGGTCGTGCAGTGGGGCCTGTCCAACCGGAGCGATTACAATAAAACACTACACAGATGAGCAGATTTTAGCACAGGTTCATTCTTTTTCAAGAACTGATATAGAATAAAAAAGGCAAACAGAACATGAAATCTGTCACTTCCACGATCAAAGAATTTGATACTGGTTCGAGGATTCAACCATTAGACACATCCTGGTCTCCACAGATTATTGGTTTTGCCTGCAATTGGTGTACATATGCTGGTGCAGATTTAGCAGGAACTTCACGGATGAAGTATCCAGTCAATATTAGGATAATCCGGTTGATGTGTACGGGTCGTATCGATCCAATATTTATCCTTGATGCCTTTCTTGATGGAGCAGATGGTGTTTTTGTGGGTGGATGTCATCCGGGAGACTGCCATTATACCTCTGGAAATTACAAGGCCCAGCGTCGGATTATTCTTACAAAAAAACTACTTCAGCAGTTTGGCATTGAACCGGAACGACTCCAGCTCGAGTGGATATCAGCTTCAGAAGGTGCACGATTTGCACAGGTTGTTACAAAATTCACGGAAAGGATAAAATTCCTTGGGTCCAATCCATTGAAAGGAAAGAATTATGTTAAATAAACATCTTGAAAAAAGGCGGCTGGTTCAGGTGTATACAGGAGCTGGTAAAGGAAAGACGACAGCTTCTTTGGGGTTGGCTCTTAGGGCCTGCGGGCACGGCTGGAAGGTTTTGATGATATGTTTCATGAAAGGCGATACCAATTACGGTGAAGTTGTAATGTCCAAAAAAATTCCTAATTTTGAACTGATCCAGTCAGGACTTCCAACTTTTGTGAAGAAGGGAGATCCTTCAGAGGAAGATCTCCGTTTGGCCCGACAGGGTTTTGAACTAGCAAAAAAAGCATTACAAGATAAGAAATACGATCTTCTTATCTTAGACGAGATCAATGTGGCTGTGGATTACGGTCTCCTCTCTCTTGAAGAGGTTTTAGATCTTGTTCAGAACAAACCAGACAACGTGGAATTGGTCCTGACGGGGCGGCATGCCCATCCAAAGATAGTAAAAATTGCTGATCTCGTGAGTGAAATATTAGAAATCAAACATCCATATCAACAAGGTATTATGGGCAGAGAAGGCATTGAATATTAATGATCTATTAAAAAGATTTAATGAAGGAGACCGAGCAGCCTGTGCTAAGGCTATCTCTTTGGTCGAGAATGATTCTCCTCTATCAGCAGAAATTTGGAGTTCAGTTTATCATAGAGTCGGGCATGGTTACCGGATCGGAGTAACCGGGCCACCTGGAGCAGGGAAAAGCACAATTGTTGAGAAACTAACTTCTCAGATGCGGGAGGAAAAGCGATCTGTTGCAGTTGTGGCTGTGGATCCTACTTCTCCATTTAGTGGTGGGGCGATTTTAGGAGATAGGGTTCGCATGTCCAGTCTCTTCTGTGATCCAGGAGTATTCATTCGGAGCATGGCGACGAGGGGAAGTCTTGGGGGACTTGCATTAAAAACTAAAGAGGTGTGCGATCTCCTTGATGCCTTCGGTAAGGAAGTTATTATCATTGAAACGGTAGGAGTGGGGCAGGCTGAGTTAGATGTGGCAAAGGCTGCCCACACAACTCTCGTCGTTTTAGTCCCAGAATCTGGAGACGGTATTCAGGCAATGAAGGCAGGATTGATGGAGATTGGTAACATTTTCGTGGTCAATAAATCGGACAGGGAAGGTGCTGACCGACTTGTTACAGAAATTGAAATGATGATAGAAATGCATTCCAGAGAAAACAGTTGGCGTCCCCCGGTGGTCAAAACCACAGCTGTAGCCGGGGAAGGGATTGAGCTGCTTTTTCAGGGAATAAAGAATCATCATGCTTTTCTTGAACAGCACGATCTTCTCATTGATCTCCGAAAGGAAAATGTACGGTCTGAGATCACACAACTCGTTGAACAGCGTTTATCACAATCTTTATGGGATAATTCTGAAATAAAATTTTTTTTGGAAAGATATGTTTCAGAAGTGTGTACAGGTAAGATGAGTCCGAGGGAGGCTTCAGAAAAAATTTTGGAGTATTGGGCTCTGAAGTAACATAATTATCAGGAGGCAAAAAT
>CAZPNF010000011.1:9879-11770 GCA_964587715.1 uncultured bacterium
AGTTTATTTTAATTTTCCTGGGATTATTTACTCTGGAGGTTTCTGCCCAGGATATTTTGAATAAGTTTAATCCCTTTATAGAAAAGGGAGAATACACAAAGGTTCAATCAATGATGCTGGAAGAAATCGCGTCTAATCCCAAAATGAAGCCTTTAGATCGTTTAACCATAGAATTTGAGATAGAACGCCTCGAGCGCATCAGAAAGAATTTTACAAAGACAAAGGGCGAAGTTGTTAGCTATGTTAGGAAATACATACCGAATGTGTCTGAAAAAGAGATTAAGCAATGGGAAAAGGAAAAATCCTTAGAGTGGAAGATCATCGATGGGAAGAAGTTGTATTTTCGTAACGCGGCTTCAAACTTATTTTTAATTGACAGGAAAGCGAAAGTTATTAAAGAAGCCTATGATAGATCTCACGGAGAGATTAAAAAAGGCCTGTATTCCTTTGTTGAAGATGCAAAGAGGATCATCGAGGCAGCGGAGACACTCAACACTCCTCTTGTCAAACCAAAGAAGTTTAAGATGATCTATACATTAACTGTAAAACCAGATGCGGTGCCTGACGGAGAGGTGATTCGAGCCTGGTTGCCTTATCCCAGAGAAGGACATCAGAGACAGGTCGATGTAACTTTTTACTATTCCATTCCAAACAAACACATCATATCTGATAATGACAAATATAAACAGCGAACAATTTATCTTGAAAAAAAGGCAAAGAGGGGAGAGCCCACTGTGTTTAAGGTATGTTTTGGATATAAGTCGTATGCCCAGTATTATACGATTGATCCGGACAGAGTGCAGCCATACGATACGACCTCAGCATTTTACAAGAAATATACAGCAGAACAGCCGCCACACATTGTTTTTACAGAAAAGTTGAGAGCAGTTTCCAAAGAGATTATTGGGGATGAGACTAATCCTTTTCTCAAAGCCAAGAAGATTTTTCAGTGGGTGGATGAACGTACACCTTGGGCTAGTGCTCGTGAATATTCAACTATTCGGAATATCTCTATGTACGCCTTTGAAAACAAACACGGCGACTGTGGAATCCAGACACTTCTCTTTACGACTCTTGCACGAATGAATGGTATTTCTGTTCATTGGCAATCGGGATGGTGGGGACCTCCCCAGAGGATGGGTCTTCACGACTGGTGCGAGATGTACATAGAACCATACGACTGGCTCTTAGTAGACCAATCTTTTGGGATTAAGAAATCAGATGACGAAAGGTTAAAATGGTTCTGTCTGGGCAATTCTGATTCTTACCGCATGATTCTTAACGATGATATTTCTCAGTCTTTCTATCCGGCAAAGATTTTTCCAAGAAGTGATACTGTTGATTTCCAGCGAGGAGAGGTCGAATGGAGAGGAGGCAATCTCTATTTTGACCAGTGGGATTATGATTTGAAAGCGGAAGAGGTTGAATAGAATGAATATGTGCGACGCACTTCGGAAGTGCATCGCACAATAATTTTGAAAGAAAAGGGGAATGAATAAGATGGTTGATAAGATTAAATCCGAGAAGGAACGTTGGGAGAAGAAGGTGTCCCAATCTAAAATGAGGGATGTCCCCTTTGAAACAGTTTCTGGTGAACCACTCAAGGTTCTTTACTCACCCGATGATATAGAGAACTTAGATTATTTGAGAGACTTCGGTTTTCCTGGAGAATATCCCTTTACCAGAGGTGTTTATGATACTATGTACCGGGGTAGGCTCTGGACGATGCGAATGTTTTCTGGTTTTGGCAGTGCTGATGATACGAACAAACGGTACAAGTATTTGCTAGAACACGGCGAGACAGGTCTCTCGGTCGCATTTGATTTTCCTACCTTATACGGCAGAGATTCTGATGATTCTATGTCGTATGGGGAAGTGGGAAAGTGTGGAG
>CAZPNF010000011.1:11780-13117 GCA_964587715.1 uncultured bacterium
GCTATTTCATCGTTGGCCGATATGGAACGTCTGTTTGATGGTATACCTTTGGATAAAGTTTCTACCTCTATGACCATCAATGGACCTGCTGCTATTCTCTGGGCTTTTTATATTGTTACGGCTGAAAAGCAGGGAGTTGATTCCAAACTGCTCAGGGGAACGATTCAGAACGACGCTTTAAAGGAATACATAGCCCAGAAATCCTGGCTTGTTCCACCTGAGCCGTCTATGCGAATCACTGTAGATACTATGGCATTTGGTTCAGAGAGAGTGCCTAAATGGAATACAATCTCGATTTCTGGCTATCACATTCGTGAAGCTGGTTCAACAGCCATTCAGGAATTGGCTTTCACCTTAGCTGATGGATTTGCTTATGTCGAAGCCGGCATCAAGGCAGGTCTGGACGTGGATAATTTTGCCCCCAGGCTTTCGTTCTTTTTCAATTCCCACCTCGATTTCTTTGAGGAGATTGCCAAATACAGAGCTGCACGACGAATCTGGGCTAAGGAAATGAAGAATAGATTCAGAGCTAAAAATCCCAGGTCGTGGCTTATGCGATTTCACACCCAGACTGCAGGATGTACTCTCACTGCACAGCAACCAGAAAACAACATTGTCCGTGTTGCCTGGCAGGCTCTTGCCGCTGTCTTAGGTGGAACCCAGAGCTTACATACAAATTCTATGGATGAGACACTGGCTCTCCCCTCTGAAAAGGCCTGTCTTATTGCACTGAGGACCCAGCAGCTCATTGCACATGAATCTGGTGTGGCAAATACAATTGATCCGTTAGCAGGATCGTATTTTGTGGAATCTCTGACAAATCAAATGGAAGAAAAGGCCTACGAGTATTTTGATAAAATAGAAAAATTGGGAGGAATCGTAAAAGCAATTGAGATTGGATATCCACAGCGTGAAATTGCAGAGGCAGCTTTTCTCTATCAAAAGGCTGTCGAGGAAAAAAGGCGGATTATTGTGGGTGTTAATGATTATGTTATTAAAGATGAAAAGCTGGAAATTCCTATATTAAAAATTGATCCACAGGTAGAGAAGGATCAATGTCGGCGTCTTTCTGAACTTCGTAAGAGGCGTGACAGCCGAAAAGTTCGTCAAACACTCGACGATCTGAGAGACGCTTGTAGAGGGACAGATAATCTGATGATCCCAATTTTAGAAGCAACTCGCGCTTATGCCACACTTGGCGAAATTGCTGGTGTATTAAAAGAAGTTTTCGGAGAGTATCGGGAACCTCCAATTTACTGGTAAAAAATCTGGGGTGCATGATGCCAAAAAAAATACGAATTCTCATTGCCAAACCAGGCCTCGATGGCCATGACAGA
>CAZPNF010000012.1:0-8757 GCA_964587715.1 uncultured bacterium
CCCAACTTTTAGACATAAAACTTTTCCTGAATACAAGGCCACCCGCCAGAAAATGCCTGATGAACTATCAGAGCAGCTTCCTCTTATCCATGAAATTGTGAGAGCTTTTTCTATCCCCTTAATTGAAATAGATGGATTCGAGGCTGATGATGTAATAGGGACTCTTGCAAAGCGGGCTGAGCAGGAAGGAATAGAGACATTTTTAGTAACGGGTGACAAGGATTTCATGCAGCTTCTTTCTGACAAGGTAAAAATGTATGTATTGGGTCGAGGAGGCAGTGGAAGTGAAGTTGATATTATAGATCCTGATGGGGTAAAGAATAAGTTCGGGGTTCGCCCTGAACAGATTACAGATTTTCTTGGCTTAATGGGAGACAGCTCCGACAACGTTCCTGGTGTGCCTGGAGTAGGTCCCAAAACTGCCAGAGAGCTTTTAGAGAAATTCGGTTCTCTGGAAAATGTGTTGGATCACACTGAGGAGCTTAAGAGTTCTCGCATCCGCGAGAACCTTGCAACTTACAGGGACAAGGCAGTCCTTTCCAAATTGCTGGTAACAATTCGTACAGACGTTCCAATCAAAATGCCAGTCTCGGCTCTTAGAGCGGAGAAAATAAATAGTGAAAAGGTTCTTTCACTGTTTAAGGAATTGGAGTTTAACAAATTTATTAATGAACTTTCCTTACTTGTGGAAGGGAAGAAAGAAAGTACATTCAGAAAATATCGAACGCTTACAACAGTCTCCGAGTTTAAAAATTTTTTGGAAGAATTGAAAAGTGTTCCAATGTTTGTTCTGGATCTGGAGACAACTTCTCTCGATCCAATTTCAGCAGAAATCGTGGGATTTTCCTTTTCTTGGAAGGAAGGGGAAGCAATCTACGTTCCTGTAATGTATCCTGAGGGAAACCGTTCAAGTGACCTTTTCGGCAAAGCAGGCGGGAATCCTCTTGAGCTTGTTTTGTCAGAGTTGAGACCGATTCTGGAAGACGAGAAGATTTGCAAATGCGGGCAGAACATCAAGTATGATATACTGGTTCTTAAACGCCACGGTATCGATCTTAAGAAAGTAGATTTTGACACGATGGTAGCTGCCTATCTGATAAATCCAACATCGAGGCGGTTTGGCATCGATGCTCTGGCTTTAGAATATCTCAATATCAAAAAGATCCCCACAAAAGATCTGATCGGAACAGGTAAAAAACAGATAAGCATGGCTCAGGTTGATATGGAAAAAGTTGGTGAGTATGCCTGTGAAGATGCTGATGTCACTTACAGATTGAGAAAAGTGCTGGAGCCAAAGCTTTCTGAATTTGAAATGGTTAAGCTGTTCAAAGAGGTTGAAATCCCTCTGATACAGGTGCTTGTTGAAATGGAAGAGAATGGTGTTGCACTGGACAGGGAACTTCTGGCTGAAATGTCGAAAGAAATGGAAACTCAACTCAGTCAACTCAGAGAAGAGATATACGAAATTGCCGGTGAAAAATTCAACGTTAACTCGACACAGCAGTTGGGGAAAATACTCTTTGAGAAACTAAAAATCCACGAGCTTGTTGGTCTTCGTCGTCCTAAAAGAACCAAAACAGGATATGCCACGGATGTGAAGGTGTTAGAGGCTCTTTCGCTTCATCCGCTTCCCAGAAAACTTCTGGATTATCGACAGCTCATGAAGTTAAAATCCACCTATGTGGACGCTCTGCCAGCGCTGATCAATCCTGTTACCAATCGCGTTCATGCTTCCTTCAATCAGACTGCAACGGCTACAGGGAGACTCTCAACTAGTGATCCCAATCTTCAGAATATTCCCATAAGAACAGATCTGGGAAAGAAAATTCGCAGGGCTTTTGTTGCAGGTGAGGAAGGATGGGTTATTCTTTCGGCAGATTACAGTCAGATAGAGCTTAGAATCATGGCTCATCTTTCAAGAGACGAAACATTGATCGAATCATTTCGTAAAGGAGAAGATGTACACCAGCGAACAGCTTCGGAACTCTTTAATATTCCAAAAGAAAAGGTGACTGAGGAACAGCGCCGGAAAGCAAAAACAATTAACTTCGGTATTATGTACGGCATGGGGGCGTACGGGATGGCGCAAAGATTAGGGATTTCTCGTGAGGAAGCGGGAAATTTCATAACTGCCTATTTTGCACGTTATCCAATGGTAAATCAATTTATTGCTACAACCGTTGGACAAGCTTACCAACGCGGATACGTTACAACATTGCTCAATCGAAGAAGATATTTGCCAGAGCTTAAGAGTGAAAACCAGAACGTTCGGGAGTTTGGGGAAAGAACTGCTGTTAACACACCAATTCAGGGAACGGCTGCTGATCTTATTAAAGTAGCAATGATTCGTATTGCAGATCATCTCCGAAAAGAGGGATGGAAATCAAAGATGATACTTCAGATTCATGATGAACTTGTTTTTGAGACTCCTCTTGATGAGGTGGAAAGATTATCAAGAATGGTACAGCAAGAGATGGAAGGAGCTCTTACTCTTTCCGTAGCAATAAAAGTAGATATCGGTGTTGGGAAGAATTGGTTTGAAGCGCATTAAAAGAGTTAAAACGAAACCACAGGTGCTGCAAGAGGAATATACTGGTGAAGTTTTACCTTAAACCGACGGAAGTGCACAAATGAGTTTTTTGTGTAGTTAAAATCTGGAGATAAAACATCAAAAATCAAATATTAAAATTACATATCAAAATGTCCAAATTATGAGTTTGATTATTACTTGAACATGTAATCTCGTAACGAGTATTTGAAACCATTCTTTTCATTTTTGATTTTGAATTGGCACTTTGATTTTTACTTTTTGAATTTTGATATTTTATCGTACAGTGATAGTCTGTGGTAAAAAAAGTTTCCGATGAATTGAAACGCTATGGTGCCGAAGGGGGGAGTCGAACCCCCACGTCCTGAAGGACACTGCGCCCTGAACGCAGCGCGTCTACCAGTTCCACCACTTCGGCGAAGTGAGAAAATTTAAAGAATTTATTACAAAATGTCAAGTTTTTTATAGGAGGTCAAAATGGGTGTAAAATTATCTGGATTGGTTGATTCTTTGTTGTTCTGTACAGTAGTCCTGGGAGGCGTGCCTGGTGATTCGCTGAACCTGAAGTACAAATTTGATGCTGCTGTTCCGCTGAAGTATGAAGTTTCCGGCAACACGTTACGTTCGACAAAAATAGGCGAGTATCCTGCTCAGGAACTGCAGACTTTTGCGAAGTTGGTTTTTTCTGTTAATCTGGACACGCCGCAAACTGATAACTTCTTCCATCTGGATATGCGTTTTAAAAAGATCAATGTGGTTACTCGTGTGAGAGAAGTGACGAATTATTCTAATACGGATGTTCTAGTAGGTAAAAGTATAACTGCGGTGATCGATCAAAAAGGAAAGGTGAAGGAAGTTGTTGGTTTTAATTTGCTCCCTCGGGTCCAGTTGGCTCCTACAGATCAAACAGGAGAGAATTTTGGCAAGATCCTGAAGGGGTTTTTCGTGGAGTTTCCTGAACGTCCTGTTGGAGTTGGTGATCAGTGGCAGCTTACTACTGTTGATACTACAAAAGAAGCGGGTAAAACAACCATTGTCGAAACAAAAGTGGAATATAAGCTGAAAAAGATTGTAAAGAAAAAAGGAGCATTGTTTGCTCAGGTAAGTGGGAAATTGGAATTTAATGTAGTTCAAAAAGGTTCTGCAATGGGTGGAGAATTTTCCTTCAATGGAGAAGGAGATGGTAAAATAGAGCACCTTTTTAATATAGAAAAGGGAGTTATTGTTTCCAAAAAAATGAGTACCTCTCTGGATGGAATCATTAAGCTTTCCGGTGGTTATAACCAGGATGGAACTATTTCTGAAACCAGTGAAGCCAATTTTAAGTTGGTCCAGTAGGTAAGGTAGATTGTCTCTTAAAATTATTACCCAGAATCGCAAAGCCCGGCACGATTATCACGTCCTTGACACCTGGGAGGCAGGAATTGTGCTTCGTGGGACCGAAGTAAAATCTCTTCGTGCCGGGAGAGCAAATTTGAAAGATAGTTACGCTCGTGTAGAAGGAGGGGAAATTGTTCTCTACAAATTTCACATCAGTCCTTATGATAAGGGTTCTATTTACAATCAGCCTCCTCTCAGGCCGCGGAAACTTCTTCTCCACAAAAAGGAAATTCTAAAGCTTCAAGGGCGGGTGGAAGAGAGAGGATTGACCCTCGTTCCTTTGAAGGTCTATTTTAAAAACGGGAAAGCAAAGGTTGAGCTTGCATTAGCTAAGGGTAAAAAATTCTATGATAAACGGGCCGCTATTGCCAAACGGGATTCTGATAGAGAGATCGAAAGAATACTTAGAAGGAGACGATAGATAGGAAATGGTATGACAAAAAATGTGTATTATATTCTGAAGGAGAGGGGATTTATTTACCAGACGACAGAGGATAAAAAGCTGGAGTATCTTCTTGGAAGTAAAAAGGTAACCAGTTATGTAGGATTTGATGCAACAGCAGATTCCCTACACGTTGGGAGTCTTGTCCCTGTTATGGCCATGGTTCACATGCAGCACTCCGGACACAGACCAATTGCCCTTATAGGAGGCGGAACTACACTGGTAGGTGATCCCAGCGGCAAGACAGAAATGCGAAAGATGCTCAGTCGGGATCGAATCAATGAATTTGGCAAAAGTATCAAGAGACAGCTTTCTAAGTATCTCTCATTTGAGGAAGGAAAAGCTCTTGTGCTAAACAATGCCGATTGGTTGGTTCCTCTCAATTATATAGAGTTTTTGAGAGACATTGGAAAACATTTCAGTGTAAATCGAATGCTAACGGCAGAGAGCTATCGCATGCGTCTGGAAAGCGGTTTGTCGTTTATCGAATTCAACTACATGCTGCTTCAGGCTTACGATTTTTATATCCTTGCACGGGACTGGGATTGTGAGCTTCAGATGGGAGGTCAGGATCAATGGGGGAACATTGTGGCAGGTGTTGATCTTACCCGTAGAATGATCAATAAACAGGTTTTTGGAATGACGTTTCCACTTTTGTTGAGTGCCAATGGGGAGAAATTTGGCAAGACAGCTTCTGGTGCAGTCTGGCTGGACAGAGAAAAAACTTCTACCTATGATTTCTACCAGTTCTGGCGAAATGTGGACGATAGAGATGTGACAAGGTGTCTGGGATTCTTCACTTTTCTTCCAATGGAAGAAGTGAACTACCTGGGAAGTTTAAAAGAACCTTTGATCAATAGGGCAAAAGAGATTCTGGCCTACGAAGTAACCAAACTGGCTCATGGAAAAGAAGAAGCTGTTAAAGTATACACTGCTGCTGTGAAACAATTTGGTCTGAGTGTTCCAGAGGGTAAGGTGAAAACTTCTTCAGATATTCCTAAGCTTTCGTTAGGTTTGAAAGGTACACTCCCAACGGTTAAGCTTAAACACGACTTAAAGGCGACACTTCCTACAGTTGATCTCCCAGGAAATCAGTTAAAAGATGGTATCTGGATTGTCAAACTTTTTGTTGAAAGCGGGCTCTGTTCCACCAATAGTGAAGCCAGAAGGCTCATCCAACAGGGTGGCGCCTATTTAAACGAGAAAAAAGTTGTTAGTGTGGATATTGAAATTACACCAGCTGACCTTCAGGATGGGGCATTGATTCTGCAGGCTGGAAAGAAACGGCACAAACGTGTGGTGTTTGTATGATGTCACCGAACTTTTTCAAATTGGAGAGATAATTTTACATTTTTATTTGTGATTTTGCCATTTGATAATCATGGAACTCCAGACAGGGGTAAAGCTTTTGAGATTGCTACCTATCTCAAGCTCGGTCAAATTGATCTGGCTGATCAGGTGGCAGGAGTGAAGTATCTTGAGCAGAGACCGTATATCGACTCGACACGTGTTGGTATAACAGGTGGTTCCTACGGTGGATACATGACATGTATGGCACTGCTCAAAGCTCCGGATGTTTACCATGTTGGTGTGGCACGTTCTTCTGTAACAGACTGGCGTAACTATGATACAATCTATACAGAACGCTACATGCAGAGGCCTCAGGATAATCCTGATGGATATGATAAAGGCTCGGCTCTTAACTATGCTAAAAATTTTAGGGGCAAGCTTCTTTTGGCCCACGGTACTGTTGACAACAATGTACATCCTGCGAATACAATCCAGCTTGTTGAGAAATTGATTGAGGCGGACAAGGAATTTGATTTAATGTTCTACCCGGAACAGCGGCACGGAATTGGTGGTGCAGGTGGGAAGCACCTGAGAAAACTTTCAATGGAGTATTTTGAGAGGTATTTAAAACCAGGGACGTAGTAGTAAGATTATAAAAGTCGACTAAAGTTTTGCGGGTATGCGAAAGCCCTGAGCGAAATCGAGCATTTGGGTGAGCTCAGCGAACTGCATACGTCGTGTTATCGGACCCGCAAGGGCGAACAACCCGAAGGGTTGCGAAGAATCGGCGGTGGCTATAATTCTAACAATAGTGCTCCCCCTTCAAGGTTTCCAATCTAATGGAATCTGAAATCCCAGGTTTTTAACCTTTTTATTTATTTCTTGGATAGACAAAGGTTTCCCAGGCGTTAAGTAATTAGGGTCAGAAAATACCCAATTCCAATCATAACCTAGAACGAAATTCACCATCATATGAGCCCAATCTACCTGAGGAGGATTCGGCCAAAATGCTAAATCAGTAAAGAGTTTATCTTTTTCCTCATCAGACAAAGAATTGTAAGTTGGACTGTATTTCTTAAATATCGGTTCAAAATGCTCTTTAAATGGTAGCGAAGCTTTTCTAACTTGCCAACGATAGGTCGCAAATAAAATTCTTGCGTGTAATAGGTCAGCCTTTATTAAATCAAGCCCTATTTGTGTTTCAAGAACTAAGTAATTTCTGTAACGTTCTTCATATTTTTTACCACCATAATTCTTTGCTAAAATTATTTCTCTTGGATGTTCAGAATTTTTAATTTCTAATAGCCCATGTTTTCTAAAAAATTCTTTGAATACGGATACTACTTCTTTGCTATTCGCTCTATCAACAAAATATGAAATTCTGACCGAATCAAAATCTCCATAGATATTTAAATAAAATCCATTTACTATTTTATTGAATTGTTCATCTTTAAAAAGTGGTCGCAAAGCGTCTAATGTTTTATAGTATGAATCCCATTTTGTTCCATCGGATTCCTTAACATAAAATATTCCAAAAAGATCTTTTTTTGATGTCCTTTTTATTTCCATTATATCACCTATAATTAAAGTTTACCCGCTACTCATTGAAAGGCTACAACCGATTTCCGATACCCTTCTCAGTATATACGACGTTGTGCCCGAAGAGCAAAGGCGTAAGTCTGTAGCGTATATGTTTTGCTATCGGAAGTAGCATAGTGTTCATATACCTTTGCTTTTCAATGTTCTCAGTGCTTTTGTAATCTCCGCTGATTCTGTCTCAATAATACTGATTAGTTCTTCTGGGGTTCTTTTATCTTCCTCTTCTTTCCGGTTAGGGTTAACAGCCTTGAGGTCGTATTTTTTAGCTTCAATCTCTTCTATCGGCACCCTCCAGGAACGTTCACTTGTTGCTCTTTCGGGAAGCAGTTTGAAAAACTCCTCAAACTGTTTTATCGTAAGGGGTTGCTTTTTGGTTATATTTAGGTCAGATAAATCATAATACCAAATTTCTTTTGTTGGTTCTCCTTTGTTGAAGAACAGAAGATTGGTCTTACTTGCCGCTCCAGCATTCATGAAAACCTTTGGCGGAAGGCTGACAATACACCACAGGTTGCACTCATTCAGAAGCTTACGCTTGGTTTGAACAAAGGCTTTCTCGTTTGTGCGAAAGAGAACACCCTCATCCATCACAATTCCGCATCTTCCCCCATCTTTCAGGCTATCTATCACATGTTGAAGAAACAGCACCTGGGTAGCTCTGGTCTTGTAGGCAAAACGAGTTTGGGCATCCTTCCTTTCTTTACCACCGAAGGGGGGATTTGTAAGCACAACATCAAAAAGTGCTGGTGCACCCGAGAAAAGTCCGCCGTAAACTTCAAGCCCTGTTAGTGTATTCCCATGCCAGATATGTGGTTCGTCTATCCCCTGAAGCACAAGGTTTGCCAGAACAATTGGATAAACCAGGTTTTCTTTTTCCCTCCCATAGAAAGTGCTGGTTCTAAGGATTGTTATATCATCTGCCGTATTTACTTTTTGCTTCATATGTTGATAGGCTTGAGCTAAGAACCCTCCAGTCCCGCAGGAGGGGTCGTAAACAATCTCACCAATCTCAGGGTCGATTACCCTAACCATCACTCTGATTACCTCTCTTGGGGTGAAGAACTGACCGCCGTCATTATTCTTCTCTCCCATCTTCTGGAGTAGCCCTTCATAGACCTGAGAGATAGGAAACATATGGGTCTCATCAACCTGCTCAATAGAGAGCTGGTGAATTTTATCCAGGATATCCAGAAGGTTACGCTCGGTATCTATACCAGTTCTCTCAATGGATGAAAAAACTTCACTGATAACCTTCTGGCGAGATGATGCACCGGGTCTATCTTTAAGATTTCTCAGATATGGTATGAGTTCACCATTAACAAAGCTCATAAACCCGCCCAGTGTTCCTTCCTGAAGCTCTTTTCTCTTCTTTCCATCTGGGGCAGCCCAGTCTCGCCAGCGACAGGGATATTCTAAGGAAGGCCTAAATTCAACACCCACAGCCTTTGCCTGTTCTACCTCCGTCTCTTCTCGCTCATCAAGGATGTGGAGAAAGAGC
>CAZPNF010000012.1:8767-12907 GCA_964587715.1 uncultured bacterium
CTACTATTGGAATGCGAAGTTCTGGATAATCCAGCATCCAGGTAAGTTCAGGGACATACTGCAGAGCCCCTGCCCTGCCTGACCGCCGCATAATATCGCAGATACCTTTAATATAGGCATTCAGCGATTGCGGGGTAGAAATTTTGCGGGGGTTTCTAAACATTGCCGAACTCCTTTAAAAATAAGGTTTGCATCAATACCCCCTTCTGTAGGCTATACAACCTAAAGCCTATCCAACGCATATAAATACTCATCTACGCCTTCCCAATTAAGTTTTATTAGTTTATCTAATGCGTCTAATGCCCTATTTTCTTCTTCTGGATAACACTCAAGAATCGTATTTATTATGTTCAAAGGAGCCTTTGAATGACTTGCAGGAATGAAATCTCTTAAATTATAGAAATCATCGCTTGCTTCTGAGAGAATATTTTCAAGCAAATTAAATACCTCCAAAGGCTCAACCAATATACTCTTTTCTAAATACTTGAGCATGTAATAAAGAGATTTACCCCTAATCTTGGGTTTTTCAACAATTTTCCTTATAATCGGAACAAATTTCCTCAAATCTTCTGGCCTTGCTTGCATAAATAAGATACTTAGCCTGGGTTTTAAAAAATCCTTCTGTTCTAAGAGTTTACCTATAATCTTCAAGCATTTATCTACACTGGCCTCAAATTTTACTTGATTAGCCAACAAATTAAAACTTTCCTCCTTGCTTTTTTCACTCAATTTCTCATTTTTCAATAACTCCATTAAAGTTCCTTCAGAGCATATACCTCTAAGGTAAAATATGGTCATTATTATGGCGTATGCTTCTCCCAATTTGGTGTTTCTTTTCTCTTGCATTTTTTCAAGGATTTCTTTTAGTGCTTCGAATTTATCCTTTGGAGTATATTGCAAAAATTGAGGGATAATCTCAGAATATTCTTCTGGTCCTTTATCAAAAGCATTTGAGAATAGTTCAAAACATCTATCCCAGCCTAAAGGTCTTATAGCATAGCGTAAATATTTCACTAATGCTGCTCTTACGCTTATAGTTTTGTCCTTAGAAAGCTCTTCCAAAATATCAACTAAATAATTTTCACTGAACCTATGTAATAACGAGATAATCAATTCAACAAGTGCTCCTCGTGTATAATTTATTCCTTCTGTGAGGGCATCATTAGAGTAACCTTGTTTTCTATATTCAAAAAATTCATCCTCCTTTGGGTCTTTAGCTCCTGACAAAGTTAATAGGACATCCTTTAGTTTATTAAATTGATCCCCAGAAAGGTCATTTACTATTTTTCTGATGACTCTGATTATTTCTAATTGGAGTCTTTCTCGTTCATATACCGAAGTAATTAATCCTATTATCCAATCTATGTCTTCTTTAATAGTGCCTTTCTGCGAGAGGGCTGAAAACAACCAGACAAGGTACTCATCATTTTCTGGATCCTTAGACAAATTTTCTATCACATTTTTATATTTATCCAAATCTTCTAAAAAGATACCAGTTACCTCTTGAGCTAATTCCCTGATACCCCCATAAAATTTATCCTCTTCAAAATCCCATCTTTCTTTCAAATTTTGGTTTTTTATCAAAAACTTGTATAGTTCATCAGGAGTTTTTGCTCGTAATATATTTGTTGGTACTGGTGGTTGAGCTACTTGAACACCCGTACTGCTTATTGGTGGTACATATTTATATTCTCTCTCGAAATTATGCTTATCTCGAATTTCCTCCAACTTTCTTTTTATGCGTTTGTCCTGAAGTGACTCAGGAATATGGTGTAATGGCTTCCAAATCCATACTCTAACTTGCGATTCATCATCAAACTGTAATTTTAGCAGTGAACTAATGATTTCCTCTCCTTCTTGAGGTGAGATAACCTTAAATATTTTCTCAATACCCTTTATAAATAGTTCAGATTGATTATACATAGATGGGTCTTTTAAATTGCTTTGTAAGGTTTTTTTAATATAAGCCAGAATATCGTCTTTGTAGTACGAAACATTTCTCATTTTGCATAACATTGATAATTGCCTTTGTGATTCCCAGTTGCTTTGTTGAAGTTTCTCTATTATATTTTTTGTTTCGTCTGTGAAGTGGAAATAAAAATCTAATAGTCTGTTTTTATACCAGTCATAGAAAGCATTAAGTCCAAATCTCTGGGTGTGTCTTGAATAAAGAAGTTCATCTGGCCAATCTGGGAGGCCTTTTTCTCCCGGATAATCGGTAGATAATATTTGTTCAAAAAACTCCGTGGCGGTCCACAATACCTGATGGGGTATCTTTTCATAAATTGGCAGCAGTACCTCACTAAATGACTCGGTTAGACTTCCTTGGGATGAACTAATTTTACTCTTTTTATTTTGCAGTTCTTTTGTAATAGAATCAAAGTATAACCTTAATCCTTTCTCTGGAAAATATTCTGCTATCCTATTGCAAGTTATCTGTACTTCGTAATACCATTTAATAAATCCTTTTCTCACCGCTTGTTCCAAAATATCAGCATATTTCTTCCTAAGAGAGTTATCTAACTCTATTCTAAATAATTCATTAGACACTCTCCCGAAAAACCATTCAATAGTCCTATTATATCTTTGTATCAATAATAATGAGGGAGTATCTAATACTTCGGATGGTTTGTCTTTGGCAATCTTGGCCAGGAACGACAAAATTATTCTATATTCTATATCTGAATCATCTCTGGTTCTCAGTATTGGCAGAATAAATATATCTTTTAAAACGATATACCAATCAGGATTGGGCCCGCTGTTGAAAAACTGAATCATAAATGTCTGTCCATCTTTTGTCGCTTTGAATAACCTTAAAAGAAATTTGCCTTCTTCAACCGTTGGATTATCCCACGAAGCTATATTAGCAAGTATAGCGGTTTTAATATGCATCCTTATCGTTTCGCCTTTTTGTATAAAGCCTATCTTCTTATCGGGTTCTTCCTCAAAAAATAGCCTGTTTAATTCTTCGAAAAGTCTTTTTTCTGAATTCACACGGATAAATCCAAGTATATGTCTTAGAACAGGTCTTATAAACAAACTCTGTTTGTACTCTAATATGAAATCAATTACTGGTTTATTTTCATTAATAACTTTCCAGGCAGAAAAATAGTCAATCAGCGTCTGATGAGAAAAACTCAACCTTTGATTTGTGGAATCAATTTGAATAATACCTGTAATCCCAGGTCTCTCCATTTTTTTAATGTTGTCCAATAATTGAGTGCCAATGGAAGGATAAGATAAATAAATTGTTCTATCTTTGATCATTAATTCTGTTAATTCAGATAATAAGCTCATTTCCTCTGTCGAGATATTCAACAACTCACACAACTTTGCATAAAGGCCTTGTAGAGAACAAATCTTTTTAGGGTCTCCACCTCCTTTGATAATCTTCACGGTTACTTTTAAGTGTAATGGTATTCTGAGAAAATCTCGAAATTTTAGAGAGATATTTTTGTAATCATAATCTAACTTGCTGAGAACTCTGTCTATAAAATCATCCGGAAGGGGTTCAATGGGGATTTTCTGTGCCCACTCTTGCTCATTCATTGGATATAAATGCTCTGCTTCAAAACTTCGTGAGGCACAAATCACAGTCATTCCTTTTATATTCTTAAGCTTATCTACATAATGAAGCCATTCCAGAAGTTCCCTTTTTCGGCTATAAGCCAACACATCCAGAGAGTCTAATAATAAGATTTTTGGTTTACTCTCATCTTTTACCTTTTCAAATAAGGCATATACATTATTTGGCGAATCTGTCTCATGTAAAAACTCTGCTCTTATAGCAGTTAAATCTTTAATCACCTTTTTAAATTCATCATAAAGTTGATCCATAAATACACTTTTACCACTTCCTGGCTGACCGATGATGAGTATTACTTTACCTTCCTTCTCCACCTCTAAGGCTTTTGAAGCTATCTTTTTTACCTTTGGATAAAAATACTGTTCTCCTTCGATTTCTCTAATCATTTTAAAATCCCCTGTTATATTCTTTAAAATCTTCCTTAGTAGGTAAAGGTATAGAAGACTCGGCTTTTTCTAGTTTTTCCATGGCTTGTATGGAATATCTTTTATTTAACCAATTATTAATGAGTCCACTCTAAAAAGGGTATTTACTAAATTATAAAATAATAAACA
>CAZPNF010000013.1:0-12764 GCA_964587715.1 uncultured bacterium
TATTGTTTGCTTTTTCCAGTGGGGTATTTTTTGTTCAGTGTTAAGTTTTCTGTGAGAGTGTATTGTACATTAGCAGTAAGGCCGTTCTTAAAGGTTAAGGAAACACCCAATAATGGACGAAAGTCTCGTGAGATTCTTTCCTGAATGGTTTTGTCTGCTGATCCGTTCCAGATTTCGGTTTTTTTACCGGAGAACGTATGGGAAAGAAAGATTGATTTGGCCACTTTAGAAAACAAAGGCAGCTTTTCTATGCCTCTCCACTGGAGAGACCAGTTAGGTAGGGGAAGGGTTTTGTTCTTCCACAGAAGAGCAGAGCTGGATATGTTGCCAGTGGTTTGGGCTGTCTGGTTTTCTGAGCTGGAGAGAGTGTAGGTAAATTTAGCTGTTAATTGTGATGTAAATCTGAACCCTGAATTGAGGGAAAGGTTCTTATTCTTTTTTGTTGAGATTGGCTGGGTCACAGCATCCGAAATAGGAACGCCAGGATCAAGAGAGGTACCGATCTGGTATGAAAACGACGGCGTTCCAAGAAGTCCTCTATCCTGGGCAGAAGTGGCCTGGTTCATACGGATAGAGATAGGATCAATCTTTTGAATTATCTTTCCCAATCCTGAAAAGAGGGAGAGAAGGGGGAATGGTTTCTTTTCCTTTGTTTTCTCTCCGGGAGTTTTTTTAGCAGTCTTTTCTTCAGGTTTGTGTCGTGTAATCGGTCTTCTTACGCTGTGGGAGGGAGAAGATTTCTTCTGGAAGATCTGGACAAACTTTTTTGGATTAAAAGTCGCGCTGAACGTAAAATTGCTGTTAACACCGCTGGTTTGGCCGGTGCCTCTATTGGCCATCTGGGGATTGTTATTCCACTGATAGCTGGCAGTGTACTTAGCTGTTGGAGTAAGCCATGGTAGTATCTGGGGAGTGAAGTTGGTACTGATCTGTTGGTTCACTGAAAGGCTTTTCCCCGGATTTAATGAGGAGAATAGATCCGTCCATTTTGACTCACGCGTATTATAAGACCAGGATTTGGTGAAGTCAAAAGAGAGAGCATCTACAGGGCTGAGAGACAGCGAAAGGCTACGACTGAAATTTGAGGTTGGCACGTGACTCTTCACGCCACCCCGTTCTTCACTGTCTTTGTTAGAATCGTTTCCCTGCATTTTTAAACTAAATCTCGAAGGAAGATAGTAAAACTTCATTCCTGAAAGTTTCTTAAAAAAACCTCTTTTCCCCAGCCATTTGAAAGGATGCCAGTAGTATTGTTTACCCAGGGAAAGATCATAACTGAAAGATCCTCTTTTTGCCACACTTTTAGAATATTTTATTTGTGAACTGCTTGCACTTATACGACTGTAGCTGAAATCACCTTTAACCGGGTCAATAAGATACCTTGTCCAGAAATTCCTGGATTTGGTTCTCTTTGAAAAACGAACTGTGAATCCCTGCTGGGCGTTTTTGCTTCGAATCTTTTCCAGAAGCGTGTCTGGATCTGTCTTTTCATGAACCAGAATATCGCTTCCCGGGATATACTTGGGTGTTTCTCTGGTTTTAGAAAAATTGGCTGTTACAGGAAGCGAAATTCCCCATTCGGTTGGGAGAAGTTTGTGGAGCTGGAATGAAGCGTTAAGATTTTCCCCCAAGGTATTGGCTCCTCTACCAAAGCGATCGTTTACCGTGTGAAAGTCTGCATTTTTCTGGTTGATTTCTCCATTTATGGAACCAAGGTCAGCCAATTGTATAGAGGCTCTGGCCCTGAGAGCTTTGCCCTTGTCTTTTCTCACGTTGGAAAGACGAAGTTCATCAATCCAGAGCTGGCCGGTGAAAGGAAGGCCTCCTTTGTTTCTGACACCTATGATAAGCCATCTGATATTGCTTAAAGATGGTTTGCCTACTACAGAGATTGTGTGACCATTTTCCAGGGTTTTTGATATTGTATCAGAGAGTGATTGGTCCATCTCTATTTTTAAATGAGTGAGCTCGTCAAAGTCAACATAAATGTTGTTCCGCTTATCCCATCCCTGGGAGACAGGAAGACTTACTTCGTAATAATGTTTACCCTGGGTGTCAGAACCCCACTGTAGAAAGAATTCAATGGAGCTGTCAGCGGGGATATCATTGTATATTCCTCCACCATGAACGAACATTTTTAGAGTACGGTACTGGAGTAGAGTTTGAGGCTGATAGAACTGTTTCTGAGCAATGGCAGCCGCACCCGGGTTAAGATCATTGAGTTGAATGGCCAGTGACTGCTCTTTTGAGCGAATTCTCTGAATCGGGTCAACTACACCCTCAACACCTGGAGGCGAGGTATAATCCGGATTGTCGTGGGTATTTATTACGGCAATAGACATGGTTGTGTCCTCACTTAGAACGTAAGTCGAAGCGCCCGGGTTTTTCACGCCGCGGAGTTTCCATTCATTTCCTGCAAGGTTGATTTCAGCAATGGAGAGTCCTGTGTGCTGTTCCACACTATCTACCCAAATGCGGGCGAATTCAATTCTGGACCAATCCGGGTTACCAATGACTAATGAGGGTCTGTTGAGAGGAATACGGTAGAGACGCCATCCGTACTTATTTCCTTTGTTGCCAGCTATGTAAACTGTGTCCGGGTTATCTTTTTCCAGTGAGAAGGTGAATTCAAAATAGTTATTATTAAGATCTACACCACCGTTGCCGTTAATATCTTCAGTATTCGGATAGATAGCGGTGCCGTCATCCTTGCTGTTTTCTGTGCCGTTGATATGGGAGTAGTCTCTACTAAGATTGGCGTAAGACCAGTCGTCATAACTCCACGATTCGTTTTTCTCCTTGATACCGTCTGAGTTAATATCCCAGAAATCGTACGGTTCACCGTAGGGCTTTCCATTTTTCGTGACTACGGAAGCTTCTTGATGAGGATAGAATATGGTGGGAGGATCAGGTCCAAACATTCCATCAAGTCCTGTGTCTTCGTCATCTTCTAATATCCTATCTCGAGTACCTCCGCGTCTCTTATCTTCGGTATTCAGTTTATTGTTGGGTATAGCGTCTTCTGAAATCTGTCCAAGATCGATGTGAAGACGTCCACGATCACCCTGAACCATGATTTCAAGAAACCGGGTCTCGGTCTGGTCTGCGTAGCCTGCAGGCAGAGCTCTTTCAATACCACCCCACGATTTGTCCAGATTTTTTAAACTGTCATTAGGTGTAAAGTCCAGCGTCAGGACCTGGGTAACAGTGGATCCGCCAAAACTTGTGGTAACCTCACGTTTGGGCCAGATTTCCCTAATGGGTACTTGTTCTACAGGGTTGTACCAGACAAGATGTCCTTTTTGAGTCAGGTCAGCTTTTGTTGAGCTGTTTATCATTGGGAGGGAGGATTGTGCCCAGTTTAAACGAATAACGCTTAGAGAGGTTTCTCGTTTGGATCCCTCAAAATCGTCTAAGTAGGCCACGCCGTCTGGATCTCCTGTGGCTTTGTTGTTCAGAGTGTTGGGGTTGGGAAGGACCTGAGCAAATTCTCCTACTAAGGAGAGAGTGGATGGACCGCTGACGTGAAGCAGGGGAAGACTGTTGAGAGCTTTGGTTAAGAAGTTTGGTTTGAAATTAAGATCAGTGTTAACGTCCCAGACAAGGTTTTTCATTGGTGCTTCTCTTCCCACTCGTATGCGTTGATCCAGAGTTGTTTTGTTGAGATAGAGAAGAGTTGCACCAATGAAGGATCTGTTAGTTTCATCTTCCCACAGTGTATATTCTGCCCGTGTGCCCATAAGTGAGGTTTTGTCCACAGAAAAAAGTTTCTGCGATTCGTAGGTAATTTCAAGATCAGCATTAGGGTTGGTAGCGTCTTCGTTAAGGAGGGTGAGTGTTCCAGAAAAATAGTCAATTTTATAATCTTTGTCCCTCTGTAATTGGTTTCCGTTGAGTGTAACCTTTTCACTCCCCTCGATAACGTTCATTCCCAGGTCGTAGTTGGGACTCCGCCTGGAGGATTTTATTTCTATATAAAAATTACTCTGCTGGTGTATGTAGCTAGTACTTGTGGTATCGTAGATGGCAGAGGTTCTCATACCGTCCATTTCTTTGGGGAAATTGTAGGGAGTATCTGGGTCAGGATCAAATGGTCTTAGGGTGGGGAAAATGATTTCCCCCCGGCTCAGGCTCAGTATGTTTGGATCAACGTCAATTTCATTATCGGGGTTGGGTTCCCCGTGCCTACCAGTATTGTCCAGGCCGAAGAGATTGAGAAAGCTTCTTGAGGTACCATTGATTTGGATAGATTCCTGAGGGTCCCCTGAAGGAGGTTTGTAGTATATCTTGATCTGGAATCCTTGTTCAAATTCGTCCTGGGAGATGTTGCGGGCGCCAAGAGAATAAACATTTTTCCATTCTAAATTCCAGGTTTTATCTGTAGGGCGGGGGGTTCTGGGTTTAATTAGTTTAAAAAACGGAGTTCCTGAGGTACCTGGATTGTTTTCGAGTAATGTACCTACAGGATGCCCAGCACTGTCGCGGTAAGCAACAGTCAAAATCTCGCTTTCCTGGAGAGGCATGTTCATAACTATAAAACCTAACTCTTTATTAATATAGTAGTCCTTATTTGGTTCCAGCCGGATGAACCAGGCCGGGAAGTTTTCCTGCTTTACTTCTGTGGTATCGATTTGTGGAGAAGTGGGATCCAGAACTGCCCAGGCCCGTATGGCGTCTACTTTGTTGTCATAATTGTAATCGGATTTGTAGATTTCAATATTTGTGATGATACTGTCAGGATTGTAAATATGATTTCCCTTTTCGTCGAACATTGAATATCTTTTTCTATAACCATAATCTAAGAAAAAGTAAGTATCTCGTTTGTATTCGTAGTCACGGATCTGGAAAGTCTGGCTTTCCTTTCCTCCTTTAAGAGAAAGTTTTTTCTTCTGTCCCTTTTCCATGCTGGCAATTGCTGTGAGATCAAGTTTGCCAACTTTCATCTGAGATTTTATGCCGAAGAGTCCGGAATTGTTAGTGCTGAAAGTTACAAATCGAGTGGAAGGTAGGGAGAGATTAACATTACCTGCTTCGATGCTTTTTATTATACCATCCTCATCACTACTATATTTGAGTTTGAGAGCATTGTTAAACTCGAAAGGCCGCTCACTGTCCTGATCCACAAGTACGGATACATTATTGCCAATCTTACCTTCTACCTTGAACTGTTGAGTTTGCTTCATCTGAAAATTGGTTTGAGGTCTTCTGTTGGTGGCTGTCATGGTCTGGCTGCGGTTTTCATTTCTCATTTCGCCGTCTATAGTAATGGTTCCTGTTACGTTGAGACTCATTGTTTCACCCCCGAAGAGCCTCCGGAATGTTTTGCTTTTTATTTTTGGACTTTCAATAACAATTCCTCCTCTTCCACCAGCCTGAGTTTTTATGGGTGTCACATGTGTATGAGCGTATTCTCTCCACTGGTTCTGAGTCTCCAGCCGCGATCTTGCTGAGAGATAATCGCGGAAAGAGAGATAATATGGAATTTGAATATCCTGGCTGAGAAACCGCCTGTGTACTGTGACCAAATTCCCTGTGGAATCAATGGATATGGTATGTGTAAAATTGACAGGATACTGAACAGGGAAAAACTGGAGAGGATAGCTGAGGGAAATAGGATAAAGTTTGTTCCTCTCCACTAAGGATACAAAAGGGGTTTTGACTGGGGGCAAAGAGAGTCCTATCCCTGCTCTGGCAGGCGGGGAAACAAGTAAAAAAAAGACCGAAAGAGTAATCACAATCCCGACACGTTTCGATCTTATCGCTGAATACAGCAGCATTATCTCCTTACTGGCAGTTTTTCTTCTGTGATAACTGTTTCCGGACTATCCGGAAAATAGAAGAGATTAAATGACGACCAGTATCAAAGGCTCGATAGGCAGCCCCCTTTTCTCTTAACTAAACTTTTGTACAGGTATATTCGTTGGAATAAAGTACGCTTTTAAAATAAAATATTCTTCTTTAAATTGCAAGTAGAAAATAGCAATGTTATTGCTGCCAAAAAATATTCTTGCAAAAACCGAGCCATTTGTCTATATTATTCTGGATGTTCATTATAACAAAATACATTCTTAAAGAACACGTTGGCCCTTTCATTTTTGGATTGATGACCATCGTTCTTATTTTTTTGCTTAATATTGTTTTCAGGGACTTAGGAAGACTGTTGGGGAAAGGGCTTTCTATAGGCGTTATACTGGAATTTTTTGTTCTCAACCTTGCCTGGATTGTGGCTCTTGCAATTCCCATGTCTGTTCTTATAGCAACGCTTATGGCTTTTGGACGCCTTTCCTCGGACAACGAAATCACAGCCCTAAAAGCCAGTGGTGTTAACCTCTATTGGCTGATTACTCCCGTGTTGATTGCAGCCGGGCTTCTTGCCGTTGGGATGGAACGATTTAACAACTGCGTTCTTCCTGATTTTAATCATCGTGTTCGGCTTCTCTATTCTGATATTTCGAAGAAACGCCCAACCCTGACCTTAGAACCGCATGTCTTTTTCAATGAGATTCCTAATTATACCCTGTTTGTCCGAAACATAAAAGAAAACGGTAATCTTCTTGAGGGGATCATCATTAACGATCACAGTGATTCCAGGTACAGTAAAACAATTATTGCGGAGAAAGGACATGTGCGGTTTTCCAGAGAGCAGGAGAAAATGGTGCTTTCTTTGTTCAACGGAGAAGTTCATGAAGTCGAACTAAAAGATCTGAAAAATTACAGAAGATTGAAATTCCAGCGACAGGTCATCTCAATTCCAGTACCCAATATGGTGTTGAAGCGTAGCAACTCCCAATACAGAGGGAATCGAGAGAAAAGCGCCAGTATGATGCGGGCAGACATAAAGAGAGATATGAAAGCCATTGAGTTCAGAGAAAATAGGATCCGGGAGATTGTAAGACAGGATCTTGTTAGAATTTTTCCAGAAACTTTATGGAATGGAGAAGTTAGAAAAGAAAAGGAGGATTTTTTCCTTTCAAATTATTTGAGATGGGAGGATATCCGAAGGATAGAATCACTGTGCCAGGAAATTCATGGAGAGAGGAGTGTAATTCACGGCTACCGCCGATCAGTCAGTGCACTTCGAGTAGAAATCCACAAAAAATATTCTATACCCGTGGCCTGTATTATTTTTGTTCTTGTGGGTGCACCACTGGGTATTATGGCACGTCAGGGGGGGCTTATCACTGGAGGTGGTTTGAGCTTAGTTTTTTTTCTTATCTATTGGATTTTTCTTATCGGGGGTGAGCAGCTCGCCGACAGGCGAATTATTGGACCAGTGGTGGCCATGTGGGCACCAAATTTTATTGTAGGAATAGGAGGAATTTTCTTGGTTGTTAAGAGTGTGCGGGAAGTTACTTTTATACCGTGGGAAAGTTTACGTCGATGGCTTCACAAATCAAATCGTCGGAGAAAACAGTGATTCGGATTCTTCCAAACTATCTGAGGCGCCAGTTCTTTCAGATCTTTTTTTTCTGTCTTCTGAGTGTTATTATACTTTTTTTAGTTGTAGATATAGTGGAGAATCTGGATCGATTCATTGATCGGGCAGTGCCGTGGAAGATAACACTACTTTACTATCTTTATTACATGCCCTACATTATAGTGCTAACCCTGCCCATAGCTACACTGCTGGCTACAGTTTTTTCAGTGGGGAATTTTGCCCGACATAATGAGATGGTTGCCATGAAGTCGTTGGGTTACAGTTTCTACCGCGTGATTGGGACACTTCTGGGAATAGGATTTTTTTTAAGTGTTTTTTCTTTTTTATTGGCAGAAGGGGTTGTAGCTCATACCAATCGGAGGAAGGAAGAGATTCGCAGAACTTACCTGGATCGTATTCCAGGAGCCATTTCTTATATAAAGAGAAACCTCGAGATTCAAGTGCCACCGAACAAAATTGTTACTATCGGATATTACGATAAAAAAAGGCGAGTGGCTCGTCAGGTTAAAGTAGAAACTTTTCAGGGACATAAACTTATATCCAGGTTGGATGCACCTTCCATGCGCTGGAACGGAAAGGTATGGATAATTGACATGGGATATCAGCGTATATTTGAAGGAGAGAAAGAAAAAGCCTTTCCCCTTAAACAACCCCACAGGTATCGTTTTCAATTTACTCCTAAGGAACTTTTACTTGCTCAGATCAAGCCAGATGAGATGACTTTTGGTGAGCTTCTTCACTTTATTAAAGATGTACGAAAATCCGGAGGTGAAGTTCATCAGTGGATGACCGATCTTCATTTGAGGATAGCGTTCCCACTGAGTAACTTTATTATTGTCCTTTTCAGTGTGCCTTTGGCTTACAACAGGAGGAAGAAAAGCCTTGCAATAGGATTTGGCATTAGCCTTTTGGTTTGTTTTTTTTATTTTGGACTTGTAAAAATGGGACAGACAATGGGAGAAAATGGAAGCATACCTCCTCTGTTAAGTGCATGGTTGGGTAATATACTTATGGGAACGGCCGGAGTTTTTGATTTGATTAACACAAGAAAATAACTTGACTTTTTGGAAGAAAACATTAATTTAATATAGTTTATAGTAAAATGTGGAGGAATATTGAGTGAAGAGAACATATCAACCCAGCAATAGGAAGAGGAAAAACAAACACGGTTTTCGTGCCAGAATGTCGTCCAAGGCTGGACGTTTGGTTTTGAAGAGACGTCGTGCCAAAGGAAGAAAACGTCTCACTGTAAGTGATGAATAATACAATTTATCCCGATCAGCGGCTTCCGAAGAAAGAGATAATTCACAAAAGGAAAGAGTTTAGTGAAATTTTTCAAAAGGGAAAACACTGGCGGGGTAAATATTTAAACTTTTTTTTTGTGGAAGGAGACAACAGACAGATTGGGTTTACCGTTCCCAGAAAACTTGGTAAAGCAGTTCAAAGGAATCGTTTAAAGCGATTGATGAGAGAAGCTTACAGGAGACATCGTCAGGAGATAGGGACTTACAGAATTGTAGTTCTGGCAAAAAAGGAAGCCGGGGGGATAAAGCTGTTGGACGTAGAAAAAGATTTTTATCAATTTTTACAAAGAAGTAGAGGTAGATAACAATGTTTCAAAAATTGGTTTTAAGCTGCCTGCGATTTTATAAACACTGGATATCGCCGGGACTTCCTTCGTCCTGCCGGTTTTATCCAACCTGCTCAGAATATGCGATACAAGCTATTGAAAAACATAAATTTGCAAAAGGGTCTTTCCTCGCTGTGAAGAGGGTTCTCAGGTGTCATCCTCTAAATCCAGGTGGATACGATCCTGTACCTTAAACATAAATAACTTGGATGTAATATTATGGATAAGAATACACTGTTAGCACTTCTTCTTGTTGGATTGGTTCTTCTCCTCTGGCCTCTCTATATGAAAAAAGTAGGGGTTAAGGAGAGTGCGAAAAAACCCGCTGCAAAGTCATCCGAAGTACAGAAACAATCAAAGGCACCTACTACCGGTCTTCCTTCAGAAAAACGGACGGAGATAGCGAGAAAGCCTGTTTCTCCAGTTGAAGTTTCCCAGGTTACTAAAGGGGAGAAACCAGACACACTTGTTGTGGAAACGAGTCTTTTTAGGGGACTTCTTTCTTCGGCAGGAGGGGGGACTGTTGTAAGCTGGAAACTCAAAAAATACTTTAAAGGGGATAAGAAGGATAGTGTGTTAGTGGAACTTATCCCTGATTCAGCCAGTGGAAATTTATCTATAACTCCAGAGAACAGATGGCAGGGTTTCGGCAGCGCAAATTTTCATGTGGAGCTTGACTCTCAATGGGTGGAGAACGGGAAAAAGTATCACATGATCAGGTTCAGTCGGAACTTTGGTAAAACCTCACGATTGGAGAAAGAATTTCTTTTTCATGATGATAGCTACGGTGTTGATTTAAAAGTGCGTTTCTTTTCATTTAACCGGGCTGCGATTGGAGAAGGATACACAATCCACTGGACTTCAGGACTTGCCCCTACAGAGAAAGGAGTAAAGAAAGATCTTCCCTACTATCAAGCGTACGCTCTTCAGGGAGGAGAACTTTTGAAGACCAAAGGGAAGAGTACTGGTATTAGAGAGGGAAAAACCAGTTGGGTGGCGCTTCGAACCAAATATTTCCTTGTAGCCATTATTCCTGAGAAACCGCAGGGTAGTGGAGCCGAATTGGAAGGAAGCAAAATTAAAATACAGGATGAAAAAGAGAATTGGAAGCAATTTAGTATTAATCTTGTAATGCCTTACAGCGGCGTTGCAGAGGAAACAGCACATGTTATTCTCTATTTAGGGCCAATGGATTATCTAGAAATCAAAAGTTTTGGCGTCAAACTGGAAAAGATGATGAACTTTGGAATGGTGATAATCCGCCCCTTCAGTATTGGTTCCTATTATACTCTGCAGTTTCTGTACAAAATTCTTCGCAACTACGGATGGGCAATAATCGTATTTTCAATTCTCATCAAATTGGTCCTTTATCCTCTGACGCGGAAAAGCTATAAGTCTATGCATGCTATGCAGGAACTGCAGCCCAAGATGACAGCTTTAAGGGAGAAATACAAAAAGGATCCTCAGAGGATGAACCAGGAGATTATGAAACTGTACAAGCAGCATGGTGTCAATCCAATGGGGGGATGCCTTCCACTACTTCTTCAGATGCCTGTTCTTTATGCACTGTTTACTCTTTTCCGGACGACAATTATGCTGAGTCAGGCCAGCTTTTTGGGGTTGATTAAAGATCTTTCCGCTCCTGACGGAATCATAGGAGGGGTCAATCTTCTCCCTATCCTTATGGGTGCAACAATGATTATCCAGCAAAAACTGTCAACGCAGGATCCCAAGCAGAAAGTAATGGCCTACATGATGCCTATCTTTTTCAGTTTTATTTTTTACAAGATGTCTGCAGGGTTAAACCTTTATTATCTCATGTTCAACATTTTGACCATAGCCCAGGAGATGTTTATAAGGAAACATAAGTAAGAATCATGATATATTGTGCAAAACTTGGATTTTAGGAACACTGAGAAAGGGGCATATGAAATATAAAGATAAAATAGATGTGATAACAAAACAGTTTAAAAGAATGGTTGAGAAAAAATATAATATTGTTGAAATGAAGTTATTTGGTTCATCAGCACGTGGTGAACATACAAAGTATTCTGATATTGATATCATGATAAAGCTTCCAGTAGTGACCAGAGAAATAGAAGAAGATCTATTTGGTATTGCCTATGATTTGGAACTAAAATATGATTGTCTTATTGATGTGATTGCCATTCCGTCAGATTTCAGTGATAATATCCCGATATATCGAGAGATTGAAAAAGAGGGTATTGCTATTTGAATAAGGAAGAAAAAATTACAATAATAAAATACCGATTAGAACGGGCGAATGAATCTTTGAAAGCAGCGGAGTTAATGTTCAGGAACAAGCTTTTTATCCCTGCCATGAATAGGATTTATTATTCCATGTTCTATGCAGTTCAGGCATTACTTGTGTTAGACGCAAAAACATTTTCAAAGCATGGTCAAGTAAAAAGTAGCATTATTATCATTCGAGATGAGAGGAAGACGGCTGCTGTTTGATATTATGCAAAATCAGGATTGGCAGATGCTGGTAAGCTAAGGGTTAGGCTTGATTCTTACAAAAACGTTAGCGAAATGAATCGCCTATTTATTTGGAAAAGATCTTCTTTAACAAACAGAGAAAAGAAGGATTACTGCCATGTATACAACAACAATTATCATCTCGGCCATTGGAGCAATAGCTGCAATGTGCGCAGGCTACTATGCTTATAAGACCTATAGTATACATCGGGAAGCTGCGGAACCCATATATGATATCGGCTTTCCTGAAGGAAATAGTGTAGTACACGAAAGTAAAATCTACATAGATAAAAATGAGATGGGGCAGAAGGTACACTTTCGGGTGATCAATAAATCACAATATCCTGTACGTTTGCCTTGGTGTAGCGTTAGGTTCCCGATGGTATTCAAACACCCCAGAGAAGCAGGGTCCTCAGATATGACTGCAAATAGCTCTTTGGGTGAGGTGGTTCTCTTTAAGGATAAAGAACATATAACAACACACGTGGTGAACGATAGGCCTGATGGAACAGCTGAAGTCGGAGGCATTCTTGCCGCTGATCTTCTCCGTCCCAATGATCCGAAAGACTTCTGGATACGTTTTAAACTCCCAGATCAAGTAGATAGATGGGAGATAGTAATAAATGTAGACGCCACCGGCGTACGCTCAGTTACTCAGCACCTGATGCTTACTGGACGTCAGTCGTAAGAGTCAAGAGAGTCATATGTATCAAATTGACAGATATGGAAATAGCCTAACCTTTCAGTCCACCTGACCGGTGTTTCGCTGCGCTCCACACCGGCCGGTGACTTTATCGTTAGCTGGTAAATAAAATGGAGGTATCAATGATGAATTATCGTATGAATCTAATTGCAATAGTATTATTAATCATATCATGTTCATCAATGAAACCAGATTTAAGAGATGAATTTATTGATTTTGTTAAAAATGATCCATCTATTAAAAAAGCGGAGATAAAAAATGATCAGTTCTTTAACTTAATATTACCTTCGAATTGCAGCATTAGCCCATATAGGATTTTCATTTATAAAGAAAATAGAGATTATAAACCGAGAATAATACTTATTTGGAATTGGGATGAAGATGATTGCTATAGTTATGAATATTTATTAGATACTAATCAGATACAAATACATTTAAAATATTTATCTGAATTATTGATCAAGTTTGCAGATTTTAAAAACTGGGAAAATGAT
>CAZPNF010000014.1:0-12296 GCA_964587715.1 uncultured bacterium
AACCGGGTTGGGCCCAGAGTAATAAAAAGTTTGAACAGTCCAGAAGAGCAGCCTTTCGAGTAATACTTCCTGAGAAATTGCTGAAAATATACGATGCTATATCTGACACTTCGGCCCAATCCAAATGGGAAAGCCGATACTGGAAGGCACTTGATCCAACACCGACCACACCTGAAAATGAATATTGCGAGGAGTATCTCCGCCGATTAACTCTTGCCCGAAAGCACTATTCCAACCTCGTACCCCCTTTCTACTTTGATGACAGGGGTAAATATTATATCAAATACGGAGCACCTGATGACTTTGTAGAATCTGTTGGTATCGGGAAAGAATATCTCAATAATACCACATGGGCTTATTACAATCTACACTTATTTATTGATTTTGTGGAGGAAGAATTCTACGGTTATCAGGAAATACATGATCTCAGCGAGGCAGTAAGATCTACATCTTATAATAGAAAAGCATACGTTGCTTCTCAACTCTACGGTGAACGCGAAAGCTTAGATTCGCGTTATATCAGATTTAGAAACATCAAAAATGCCCGGGACAGCAGAGGTATCAACAATTTTTTCACCGAGTCTGGCATCATAGTAGAAGAAAAAACAGTGGCTCTTGCAAAAGCACCTCCATATACGTATCATCACGACTATCATGCCGAGCCACTTTCTGCATCTCTCAAATGTGCCAATTTCCGTGGTGAGGGGAAAAAGACCCGAATTGAATTTTATTACGCTGTACCCCTTAAAGAAATTACATTCGTACCTGGCCAAACATATCCTCTGGAAAGCAAGCTGGAAAAGCACATTTCCATATTTGATCACGATTTTCGAGAAGTGGTAAACAAAGCGGAACCGCTGCAATTGGCCGCTAAAAACCTGAATCAGATTCAAGATATGATTTATGTAAATCAAGACGAAGAGATGCTGCAACCAGGTTTGTATAATATTGCTCTACGGCTGGAAAATCCTCAGGGGAATCGTCTGGCTATACTGAAGGCTCAACTTCAGGCTAAGGATTTCTCAGGGGATAACCTCTTACTCAGTGATCTGGAGTTGGCCTCACAAATCCACGAAAATGCTTCGGGCAGACATCTAAAAAAAAATAACATTCAGATTGTACCCTATCTGCCGCGCACAATCAGGAGCGAATCACCGTTATACGTGTATTTTGAGATTTATAACTTGAATAGAGACAATAAGGGATATACTCATTACGAAGTAAACTATACCGTACGAACCATGGAAGGCACCGGGAATACTAACCCCATCGCCAAGATTGCCAGCTTTTTAGTAGGAGGCAAGAAGACACAATCTGTAGCAACTTCATTTAACGGTAGCGGAACTTCCGATTTTCAACAAATCTATTTGCTGATGGACTTCAGTACTTCACCACCTGGAAAAACTGATTTTCTTGTGAAGGTTACAGACCACATCTCTGGCCAAGTCGCTAAATCAAATATAAGTTTTATATTAAAGTAGTTAACCCATTCTGCAACAACGTCTAATTGCACAAAAAAACAGCGCCCCTGCCACACAGTTGGGACGCTGTTTTTTAACCTTAATGATCTCCTTTTTTAAAATAGCATTGAAAAAGAGAATCTGTGGGAATTAGTAAGTATCCCCAGATCCGTATACGCGTAGTCGAGTCGCATCTTGACGGAAGTGCCCGGAACGGACAGTAACAACCCGCCTCCAAAGGCGTATTTGATCTCATAATTCAGAGCCAGTTCCTCTTTTTCTTCCAGTAGTGTTACGTCGAAATCTTTAGGACGATAGATAAGACCACCGCGTAAAAACACCATGTTGTTCCAGCCATACTCGCCCCCAAAACTTCCGTATGGGTTTATATCTCTGGGATCGTTGAAGTCCATGTTAACTGTGAACTGCATTTGATCGTTTTTTAACGCCTCAAATGACAGCCCCAAACGGAAAATCATAGGTAGGGGCCAATTTTCGGTCTCCAACCTCGACTTTTCCATTGGGCTACCGTCGATCAGCTCGTCCGCATCCGCTTTGACCATCTGCTCAGTTCCCATCATGAGCATCTTACCTCCAAAGTTGCTGATGGACATGCCCAGACGTATACCCTGGAAGCCGGTAATGAACTGTGTTCCCACATCAATAGCGATGGCGTTGGCGCTGGAGAAACCGATGGTTTCACTCACAAATTTACCCTTAACACCCACACTAAAACGGTCGGTCAAATTCCTCGCATAAGCCACCCCCACGGCGAGATCTGAGGAATTAAAGTAGGATCCGGTACCTTCGGGTTCGGCTGGCGTGGTGCGTTCCATCTCGCCCATATCGAGGTAATTAATGCTGAAACCAAAGGTACCCCATTTTGCGCCCGGGGAATAAACGGCCCCGAAAAAGCTGTGCGTGATGTCCACAATCCAGTCTGTACGAGCAAAGCCTATCTCGGTGTGCTCGAGTCGTGCTATTCCAGCCGGGTTCCAGTACAGAGCAGTCCAGTCATTAGCCATGGCTACAAAGGAACCGCCCATGGCCTCGGCCCGTGGGCCAACTCCGATTTTCAGAAAATTGGCACAGGAAGTACCCGTATTATCATTTCCTGCCAAGGCACCGGAACTGACCAGGAAGACCATCAAAAAAGCTATGATAAAGATTTTCTTTTCCATGTATTCAACCTCCATTTATTTTGGAGTTCAATTCTACTATCAGAAGTTGAGAGATTATTTTATAATGGCAAACTTGCCTAGCTTTTCTCCGACGCCTTCAGCTTTTACATGATAGATGTACACACCAAAGGCAACTTCCTGTTTATTGTAAGTCCAGAGGTTCCAGGCTTCTACACCTGGACCTCGATACCCATCACTACCCGGCTTGTGGTGCAGGATTTGAACCAGCTCACCCGATATAGTGAAAATGCGGATGGTACACTGTTCCGGCAGATGATGGAACTGAAGCTCCTTTACCCACGGCGTCTGCGAGTATTGGTAAGACGACGTAATCGCATAGGGGTTGGGCACCACACGGATCTTGTCCAGATCCGCCTTCTCAGCATCTACTTTCGCACCGGCAGCGGTAAACTCATAGACATCGCTGGTGGAAAAAGGCTTGTGTGTCACTATCCTATAAACATCACCGACATTCCACTCAATATTTGTGCAGAAGCGCCACCAATAATTATAGTCATCCGGCCAGGAACTGATGTAATTGTCGGGATCGTAGGGCGTGTTATGCTGGGCGATGTAGTCCTTGTTCTCAGGATCCCAAGTGAGGTCACCACGATCGTAGATATCGCAGTTGATCTGCATGTCGGTGGTGATATTCCAAACCTCGAAAGGAATACTCATCGGTCCCCAGGGTGACGAATACTGCCAGGCGATGGAACCGCCTTCGGTGAAACGGAACTCATAATCGTCAGCCAAACCAGAACCGGTGAACTCATCATACTCAAAGACCCAAGAACACCAATCGAGCCCAGTACCCACGGTCTGACCGGTGGCATCTTCGTCCCATCCGGCTGGAGCATTAACAGCGGTCAACCGCATGCCGTTGAACACGGGCATTCCGTCTATGTTCGTCGAACCGTATGGTGTTACCTCGACCGGTCCCATCACAGTTGTACCGTTTAAAGCAACATTTACCATGGTAGGACTACTCTGCGTGAAAGTCACCCGATACGTTCCAGAGACCACCTCATTGGGATCGACAACTTCCACTTCGACAGTTCCAGCGGAATTTCCACTCGTGTGCGTTACATCGGTCACGGCGCTGGTGCTCCATCCGGCCTGCGCTGCTTGTGGAATCACATCCACGGTGTTGTCGTCCGGATAGTAGGCATTGGATAATTGCGGGTTCTTCATGGGTGGAACTGGAACAGTGCCCTCGAACAAATCGTTATGATCGTACGCACACACAGCATACCAGTACTCCACGCCATTCTGTAGATTCTTGTCCGTATACTTGTGGAAAAGACCCGTGTCATTACCCAGATTAAAATGTGGATCGAGCTCACTGGGACCCGCAATATCGTTGATCACATCACATTCCGCAATAGGAATGTAATCTACAGGAACTCCGTACGCATTCGTGATGGGATTTCCCCAGGACAATCCGCGGTCGGTTGAACGGTAGATCTTATACCCCTCAAACGCGTTCGTACCCGTAAAATCATCGACGGAACTCTCGCTGGGGTCAGCATCCCAGTACAGAGTGACCTGCTGATCGCCGGCGACCGCGGTGACACGGGGCATCTCTGGAGGATTGGCCGTCTTGTAATTCAGATCGTAGACGGTCTGGCACAATGCAGCATTGGCTAACAAATCTTGCTTATTCGTACCAAAAATATTCGCAAACGTGAAGGTGACCATATCACCAGGTGCCAGATCAAACGGTCCTGAAGCATGCCACGACATAATGTCCGGCCCGTATGTATTTGGCGTATTTGTCAGATCCATCGGATGGGGTGTCACGTTATCGATCGGGTCGATTCCGCCGGACAACCAGTCATACGCTTGTGCCTGATTCGTACAACCGTAGAAATTAGTGTAGGTATCGGTCGCCAGAGTCGTAAGACCGATCTGCTTGCCGTCCGGTCCTACAGGTGTTTCCAGCATCTTCAAAGCCTGCCAGGCCACGCCCTTTGCAATAACGCCTTCCGCATGGTCGTCGCCGTCCCAGAGGTAAAGCATGTTGCCCAGGACAGAATCTTCTTCCACCGGAATGAACACGGCGAAATCGTCCTCCCACTCGTTTTCCCCTTCCTCAGGAGCATCCATCTCCGTGATGACACCGACATAGCAGTCTGTGATCGTATCGGTTCCCGTGTTTTCAACGAAGAACTTCCACACGATAAAATCTTCGGCGATAACGCTGGACCACTGCAAGGCCCGACCGTAGGTCCGAATGTGTAGTGGCGTGGACTGCTTACAGGAGGGATCGTCGTCCACGGCCACCCAGAAGGCTTCGGCCGTTGCCGCAACTTCTCCGTCCTCGTACACACCGGGAAAGCCCAGAGAGCCGAGTGGTGCAGCATCCGCAGGCCACGTGCCCGGCCAGGACTCGGGTTTTGAACTCATGGCAATCCCGTTGTCGAAAACGCCCGAATCGTATCCGGAAAGGGGCTCGTAATGATTCTCCACCAGACCGACAGTCCCAAGTGTACTGTTGGAGACCCGCTTCTCGCCGTTGAGTTTACCGCCGACGACCAGACCTTGACACCAGTTGTAGTGAACGTTCGACCCCTTCGGGAATTCGAAGGCTATCACCGTACGGCTGTACCCCATTAAATTGGTATTCTGAACTTCTGTCCGGATTTTGCCGTAATCCAGTAAGGCCTTTTTCCGATCCAGAAACCCCGTGGGCTTGGCCAGTTTATTAGGCACGCCCGCTTTTTGACACAAATAGTTATAGTATTCCCATTTTGTCATTCCCGTCCGTTTCTGAGACAGTCCGAATCGTGGACAGACCAGAACGAGAAGGAACATGGGAATTACCCACAAAAGGAAAACATTTTTTTTCATAATTTCTATCCTCCTGAAAATACGATTTCTCGTGGATTGGGTTGTTCCCTAAAAACCGACGCTCAGACCGAGCTCCAAGGTCCTGGGCGGACCGATATGGTTAGGTCGGTCGATATAATCTTTCGTGTGGCTCGAGCTCGTTGTGGCGTCGGGCTTTCCTGTATAGCCCCATACACTCAGTACGTTTGCCTTGTTGAGCAGATTGGTCATATCAGCCCAGAGAATAAAGTCCAGCCCCAGCCACTTAAAGTTCTTGTTGGCGCGCACACCCGTATTCAGGGTCCAGGGCATACGGGCACTGTAGGGTTCGTCGATGCGGATACCCCTGGAGGAGAGCGGCGTATAGGGCAGCCCACTGCCGTAATTGCCGGTAAATGTAACGTTCCAGTTTCCCGGCTTACCAAACATCAGGACAAAATTGGCCGTATGGGTCTGGTCCCACCTCAGAGTCACCGTCTTCTTCGGCGGATAGGTCCTGTAAACCGAGAACAAATACCAGTCATCGTAAGCCGACGTCGTGTTCGAGGCATTGCCCTCGGCACGCGAGTAGACATAGTTGATTGTAGCGCCAAAGAAGTTAGAGAACCGTTTGTTCAGTCTCAGTTCAATACCCCTGGAATTGGCGTAATCCTCGTTCACACGGCGGTGATAAGACACCGGCGAAGCCAGGTACCGACGCAATCCGATATAGTCGTAGATGTCCTTATAGTAGAGCGTCAGATCGATGGACATCGTCTCGGTCACCTTGGTATTCACACCCACTTCATAGGAAACTGTCCTTTCCGGTTTCAGGTTTGCATTCCCGACCCAGGTATAGTCCCCGCTGACTGCCATATCCGGGTAAGGGTAGAGCCCGTAATCGGTGTTCTCGAATTCATACAGATGGTTGTAATCAGGATTCTGAATGAACTGGCCGTAGGCAAAATGCAGGACAGCCCTATCGGTAATCGGATGGGCAAACCCTAATCTGGGAAGCAGGTGTACTCTCTTTTCGACATCCTTAATTTCCGATGATGTGGGATTCATGGGATCCACATAATACTGGCCTTTGGTATCCACGTACTCCAACCGCAGGCCCGCATTAATCACCATACCCCAGCGCTCGAATTCCATCTTGTCCTGAAGGTAGGCAGCCGCCTCCAACGGTTTGTGATGATACTTTTCAACATAGATGGGCGGCGGCTCCATGGGATAACTTATGTAAAGATAATCGATATCCAGCTGCTGAATCTCAAAACCTGTCTGGAACTGGTGAACTTGGCTGACCTGACTGGTCAAATCCAGCTTGGCTGTGGTGATAATGCTCTTCGTATCTTCATACGAAACACCGCTCATGTGACTCCAGGTGCTGTCGACGACGTTTCCCTCTTCGTCTCTCTCGTACACCCACTCGCCCTTTTCAAATTCGTACTCCTCATCGTTCGGGTCGTACTCTGCCGCGCCCGTGTACTCTCCGTCCGGATTGAAAATTTGCCATTCTCCGCTGGCATCCTGGTAGCTGAAGAACTCTTCTTCGTCGTAGACATGCCTTTCATAGCTGGTCGTGAATCGGGAACCTCTGAATGTGTAGAACGTGGACGGACTCAGGGTGTGGGTGAGCGTCGTATTGAACATGTAACTCTCTTCGTAGTTTGTTGGATTTTGGCCGGGTACGTACTTGCGACTATGAGAATAGGTTTTCGATCGCCCCCAGGAGTAGATACCCCCCAGAGCCAACTTCATGCTCTTGTGGGGCCTGAAGATCAGTTTTCCGTTGAGTCTTCGCTCTTTGATGTACGGCATACCGGTCCAACCCAGATAGGTGTCGGTATCCAACGCATCGCCGGAAACGAAGAACGTGTTTTTCCTGCCGAGAAAGGGAATCGGGCCACCCAGATAAAAATCAGGACGGTAGGTATCGAAATCGTTCACCTCTTTGGTTCTCGTCTCCCAGTAGTGCGGGTCATACTTGTTCTGGCCCGGAACGGCAGGTGCAGTGCCTTCCTCCGCGACAGTTCCGATATCGTTACCCTCATCATCTACCGCTATCCACTCTTTTCCATCCCGTAAACGTTTGTACAGATATTCGTACTTGTGAGGGTTCACGTACTTATCGGTCCGGAAACGAACTCTTCCGCTGTAATCCCTTCCCCCCTCCTTCGTGACAATGTTGAGCACAGCGGACAGGGCATTCCCGTATTCAGCATTGTACGTTCCGGTCATAACGGCCATCTCGGCAATGCCCACGTTGGCCACGTCGCTTCCCACGCCTCCCCCGATGGGATCGTTGACGTAAAAGCCGTCGATCATGACAGACATTTCGTTGGTTCGGCCACCACGCACTGTGAAAGCACGCTCCACACCCCCACCAAACTCAACGAATCCTGGTGTCGTAACCAGCACCTGTTGATACGTATTCACCGGCATCGCATCGATCTGTTCTGCCGTTGTAACTGTCTGTGAGGAAGTCACATCTTTTTCCAAGAGCGGCCTTTTGGCAACAATCTCCACTGTCTCCCCAAGTATAACAGTAGGAGAAAGCTCAAAATTCAGCGGTGTGGTGTGATCGATAATAACTTGGACATTGGTTTGAACCACCCCTCTGTAACCCATGCTGGTAGCTTTGACTGAATACACTCCAGGTGGCAGATTAACAATAAAGTAGTAACCCTTCATGTCAGCAGCTGCTCCCAGGATAGTTCCGACAACAACAATATTGGCCCCCGCGAGCGGCTTTCCAGTGTCTTTGTCTATCACACGTCCGGATATCTTCCCTGTAGTACTAGAAAACAGTAATACAGGAACGAAGATGAAAACTAAAAGACACAATAAAATTTTTCGCGTCATTTTTCCCTCCTCTTTTCTCTCTACAACAATACACAATTATTCGTCCTCTTCACAAGAATTTTTTAAAAAAATTGTGAAGAAACAACATACCTTTAACCACTCAAATAGAATCACCTCCTCTAAATTCTTTCTGGTGGAGTGCATATTTTTTTAACCTTAGAATTTTTATAAAAATAGAACGGATTGAATTATAGATACATTTCTAAATATAAAATTTTTATTTTAAAAGTCAAGACTTTTTTAAATCCTCACAAAAAAACTTGACAAAGAATAAAATTCTTCTTATGTTCAAAACAACACAATAAATTTGGATTGAGATAAAATGATTCAAAAAAATGTCAAAAAACTACTGGGGGAACTCCCGCCAGGTGTGGAGTTGGTAGCTGCTGCAAAGACTCGTACCGCGGAGGAGGTTCTTGAAGCCATCGATGGAGGAGTGAAAATAATAGGAGAGAACTACGTTCAAGAAGCCGTTTCGATATTTGAAGCTATCGGTCCAAAAGTCCGTTATCATTTCATTGGTCACCTTCAGAAAAACAAAGTCAAAAAAGCAGTTGAAATTTTTGATATGATAGAAACAGTCGATTCTGTAAAACTGGCCAAAGCAATTGACAGACAATGTGCTCAACTCAATAAGATTATGCCGATTCTGATCGAAGTGAACAGCGGTAGAGAACCGCAGAAATTCGGTGTCTTTCCAGAAAACGTGGAAGAACTGGTAAGAGATATTTCAACCCTCAAAAATATTAAAGTCATGGGATTGATGACAATGGGGCCGTTTACGGGCAGTCCTGAGAATGCACGTCCCTATTTTGTTGAAACAAGAAAGTGCTTTGAGAAAATAAAAGGTCTTGAGATTCCCAATGTTGATATGAAATACCTCTCAATGGGAATGACCAACTCGTATAAAGTTGCCATTGAAGAGGGTGCCAACATTGTTCGTATAGGGACAAAAATTTTTGGAGAAAGACGTAACCCAGCAAAAGCTCAAGCTGTTTAATTTGATTTTTAATTTTTAAAGGAGGCATTACTATCCAGTACCACGAAAGCTCTTTTAAATTCAGCGACCCCTACCATCCTCTTGCAGGAACAAAATATAGAGGTTTGACAGTTGTTTTATAAGTAGCAGTAACTCCTAAAACCTTCATGAGGTTAAAATTTCCTGTCGAAGATTTCTTCTCGACATTTCCAATCCATCTGACTATAAATGTGATCGTTAGAAAAAAAGAAAGAAAAGCACAATTTCGGAAGTATGTTGGATTTCTTAATAAGAAAAATGGTCAGGAAATTGGAAAAAGCATCAAAAGTCGTCTATGGATAGAATACCTTGCTCAACGACTTTATCATTGGTTCACACGCTACGTCCTTTGTTTCAAATTTTCATGCTATTCTCTTAGGGATTTCGAGTTCGTAGCTTTTCAATGCTCTTCGCTCTTCCAACCTTTCCATTATTGCCTATCGCCCCTTGTTTCTCCAACATCCACAAATCTTCTCCAAAAACTGCAATAGAATGGCACAGGGTTTGCCTGACTTAACTTTGGTTTCTTTTTGAAAGATTGGAGGGGGAATAATTTTCCTTTTGAAAGGCAGATAATTCATATTGAAAGGTTCTAAAACCAGAATAACCAGCGGAGGAATATACATTGGCTTCAAAAATACTTATTGTGGATGACGACATCGGGATTAGGATGCTTCTTTCCAAGTTCTTACAGCGCAATGGATTCGAAACCCTTGTTGCAGAGGATGGTTTAGAAGGCGTGGAAATAGCCAAAAAGAATCATCCAGATCTTATCATTCTGGATGTTGTAATGCCGCGCATGGATGGACTTACGGCAGCGAGACTCATCAAGTTTTACAAACCGCTGAGTGAAGTCCCCATCATATTTCTGACGGCAAAAGATGCTGACAAGGAAATCGAATTGGCACAGGAGGCACGGGCCGAGGTCTACATTACAAAGCCTTTTGACGTTCGTCAGGTTATCAATGTTGTGAAAGAGCTTTTGGTCCCATCTGAGGAGTAAATTAAGTACTAATGGAAAAATCTAACCGTTTTGTTCTCTTTACTCTGGATAATCATCAGTTTGCACTTTATCTTTCCGATGTAGAAAGAATTGCATTGGCCGTCGAAATAACACCTTTACCCAATGCACCAGATATTGTTTCAGGTATGATAAATGTTCGCGGGAAAATTATCCCTGTAGTGAACATCCGTAAGCGTTTTGGACTTCCAGATCGAGAGATCGAACTTGAAAACCACTTTATAATAGGACGAACTCCAAAACGATCTGTTGCTATTTTAGTAGATCGAGTTACAGACATTGTCGAAATTCCGGAAGAAAGAATCGTTGAACAAAGAAATATTTTGCCCGGCATAGAATATGTTCAGGGCGTTGTCAAGCTTGAAGGAGATATTGTACTTATTAATAATCTTGAGAAATTTCTATCTATTGAAGAAGAAAAAATGCTTCACAAAACTATAGAAAAACAATCTAAGGTGGCAGGATCAAGAGGAAAGGATAAGAAATGAGTAAACGTGTCCAGAATGTTCTTCTTGTAGAACTAAGCGAATCTTTGAGCAACCAGATGGGCTTGCATTTTCCAAAAGGGCGCCGGCTCGATCTTTTGAAGGGAATTCGTTCTGCTGCAAAGGAATTCGGTTTTGATGATGTAGAAGCATGTATACGCTGGTTATTATCATCACCGCTTAAAAAACATCAGATAGAAATTTTAGCTGGTCACCTTACTGTTGGTGAAACTTATTTTTTCCGTGAAACCAAAATGTTTGAAGCACTCGAGAAGCAAGTTTTACCTGCTTTAATACGCTCTCGAAAGAAAAGATCCAAACGTTTACGAATATGGAGTGCAGGATGCTGTACTGGCGAGGAACCCTATTCAATAGCTATACTTCTCACCAGATTAATTCCCGATTTGAAAGATTGGAACATTTTAATTCTTGCGACTGATATCAATCCCCATTTTCTCCAGAAAGCTACTGAAAGTATTTATGGAGACTGGTCTTTCCGCGGTACGCCCCTCTGGCTGAGAGAACAATATTTCAGGAGAACCAAAGACGGCCGTTATGAAATACTTCCCAGGATTAAAAAGATGGTCAAATTCTCTTATCTCAACTTAGTAGAAGATGTTTATCCTGTACTTTTAAACGACACTAATGCAATGGACATAATCTTCTGTCGAAATGTTATGATGTACTTTACTACAAATCAGATGAAAAAAGTTGTTCAAGGATTCCATCGCACCCTTCTAGATGACGGCTGGTTAATAGTTGGATCTAGCGAATCGTCCAATGCTTATTTCCCACAGTACAGAACAATCAACTTCCCCGGAGTAATTCTTTATAAAAAGAAAGAAGAAGATCTTGAAAAATATGATCGCCCGATCATAAAATTTATACCTCAAGAAATTCCTCAGCCAATACCCGAAGATGAAATCTCCGCTTCAGCACAGGTCTCTTCTGATTTCAAGTTTGCACAAAAACTTACTAATAATCCTTTTCAGGAAGCTCTGGAACCTTCAGGGATAGACACCAAGCAAGTTACAGAACCTGAAAAAAGTCTTTACAAAGAAGCATTGGAATTGTATGATAAAGGGCATTACGGAGAAACTGCGGAGAAAATCACCCTCCATCTTTCGGAGCGTGATAATGACCCGGAAGCCATGGCGCTTCTATCCAAAACTTTTGCCAACCAGGGAAAACTCACCGAAGCACTCAAGTGGTGTGAGAAGGCAATCGCCATTGATAAATTGAAACCTGAATTTTATCATCTCTACGCAGCGATTCTTCAGGAACAGGACCAAACTGACAGAGCCATGGAAGCGCTTAAACGAGCTCTCTATTTAAACCCCGATTTTGCACTTGCTCATTTTATGCTTGGGAATCTCACCAGACAGCGCGGAAAGATAAAGGAATCGAATAAGTATCTTGAAAATGCACACTCTCTTTTAAATATTCATAAGAAAG
>CAZPNF010000015.1:0-9258 GCA_964587715.1 uncultured bacterium
CGGCAGCGAGTGGCTATTGCAAGGGCGTTGGTAAACAATCCCTCTATTATCTTAGCTGATGAACCCACAGGAAACCTTGACACCCGTACTGGCGATGAGATCATGGAAATTTTCGAAGCCATCCACGATGAAGGAAACACAATCATCATGGTTACACACGAGGAGTATATTGCAGAACATTCCGACCGCATCGTTAGACTGCGGGACGGAGTAATAGAAAGAGACGAATCAGTTTGAGAACAGTCGCGGAGGGTGTATGAAGTTTTTTATTGAACTGTGGGAAGGGTTCAAAATTGCCATGGGAGCCCTGTGGGCCAACAAACTGCGTGCAGGCTTAACGCTTCTCGGAATCATCGTGGGTGTGACCACAGTGATCGGAATTGTTTCTCTAACCCAAGGGCTTAATAAAGCTTTCAGCCAGCAGATTTCTTCTCTTGGATCAGACGTGCTCTACATCCAGAAGTTCTCCTGGTTCAACAGGGAAGGATGGGAAAAATACAGAAACAGAAAAGATCTTACGATGAAGGAAGTAAATGCCCTGAAAAAATATGCCACTTTGCTCAAAGCTGTTTCTCCCTCAGTGGGCACACGAAAGACAGTGAAGTACGGCAACAACTCTCTTGAGGGAGTTTCCATAACAGGTACTGACGAGGAAAAGACAAGCGGTGCCTACCCTGAGTTTGGCCGTGACCTCTCGGCCTTAGATGTTGAGAACAGAAGATATGTCTGTGTTATAGGTTGGGATGTGGCAGATAAACTTTTTAATGGTCAAAACCCTCTGGAGAAAAGAATTAAAATTGCAGGGCGATCCTTTAAGATAATAGGTGTTCTTGAGAAACAGGGAGAAATATTCGGGCACAGTTTAGATCAGGAGATTAAGATTCCAATTGGAGTCTTTTTCAAACTCTTCGGCCACCATCGATGGATAACAATAACAGCAAAAGTGAAAGATCCAAAGATGATGGAAGAAGCTAAAGATGAAATTCGAGGGATCCTCCGTCGTGTAAGGAATGTACCCCCGGGCAAGGAGGATGATTTCTCCATCAACCAGATGGATATTATTGTAGACATGTACAAGAAACTTACTTCAGCGCTTTACGCTGCAGCCATTGGGGTGGGTGCCATTTCGCTTCTGGTGGGAGGCATCGGAATCATGAACATCATGTTAGTCTCAGTAACAGAACGAACCCGTGAAATTGGCATACGGAAGGCCATCGGTGCAAAAAACCGGGATGTCCTCTGGCAGTTTCTCATAGAATCAGTTGTTATCAGCGGCGTGGGCGGTCTTATCGGTATTGGACTGGGATTTGGATTGGGGAAGATAATTGCATCGGTCTCTCCACTGCCTGCCACAATATCTATCTGGTCAATTTTCTTAGGAATTGGTTTCTCTTCAGCCGTGGGGATATTTTTTGGCATCTACCCTGCAAGTAAAGCTGCCCGTTTAAACCCCATTGAGGCATTGCGGTACGAATAAAAAAGGCAGCAGGAGGCAAGAAGCATGAAAATAAAAGAGGAAAAAAGGGGCGATGTACTGGTTCTTTTTTTCTCGGGCGAGCTTATGGGAGGAGAAGAGACAAAAGCTTTTCAGGAACGAATCTACCAGGCTATTCAGCAGGGGATGGTTTCCATTGCAATAGACATGAAGGATGTAAAATGGATGAACAGCTCTGGTCTCGGCATGTTGATGGCAGGATTAACAACTCTTAGAGGAAGCGGGGGTGATTTAAAGCTTGCCAATGCATCTGAAAGAGTACGCCGTCCCATAGAAATAGCAAAGTTAAATAAAATACTCCAAATCTTTGGGTCTGTGAATGAGGCAGTGGAAAGTTTTGCATCGGGAGGATAACATGAAACCATTGACAAGAGAAAATGTAGTAGAAAAGGTGAAAAAGGGGGAGTCTCTTTCCGGTGCCAATCTCTCCCAGGTAGATCTCTCTTACTCTAATCTCAAGGGTGGCGATTTCAGCGGAGCAGATCTCAGCGGATCTCATCTCCAGAATGCAAACCTTGAAAATGCCAATCTACGAGGTGCCAACCTTGAAAATGCTTTTCTTTTCGGCTCAAATCTTACGGAAGCCAATCTGGAAGGAAGTAATTTAAAACATGCTAATCTCCAGGATACAAACTTGGAAAAGGCTAATTTAAAAGGGACTGATCTCAGCAACCTCTCACTTTTTGGTACTCAACTGGATGGTGCTAATTTAGAAGGAGCTGTACTCCGCGGCACCAAACTAAAGAGAGCCAGCTTAGTAGGAGCCAATCTAAAAAATGCAGACTTAAGCGGTGCCCATCTCCAGCGAGCTGTTTTAAAAAATGCAGATCTTACAAACGCTAATTTGCAGGGAGCTAATCTAACACATGCAGAGTTAACCGGCGCTAAGTTAACAGGTGCCAACTTACCCTGATTCTATAAGAACTCTCCAGTAAAAGGAATATACTATATGGAAATCAAAGAGAGCTTTATCATTGCCCTCGGGGCACTCAGAACGAACAAACTCCGGGCAATTTTAACAACTCTGGGAATTGTCATCGGTGTGATGACAGTTATCGGAATGATGACTATTATTAGGGGAATCAATGTTACTGTAGAAAAACAGCTTTCTCTCATCGGAACAAATATATTTTATATACGGAAATTTCCGGCCATTATCACAGGCGGTACCATGCGAAAGTACAGGAACCGTAAAGATATAACAGTAGCGCAGGCAGAAGCCGTCAAGAAACGCGCAATTCTTGTCTCAATGGTAACTCCGGAACTTTACACCTGGGGAGAGAGGGTAAAATACGGAGGTAAAAAAACCAATGCCGATGTTGTTGTCTACGGTGGGTCAGAGGAATGGCAAACTATCAATGGTATATTCGTGCAAAACGGACGTTTCCTTGAACCCATGGACACTCACTCGTCAAGACGGATATGTGTTGTTGGTATGGATATTGTGGAGACACTCTTTCCATTTGAGGATCCAATTGGGAAGAAAATCCGGGTAGGTCCGGAAAAGTTCCGGGTAGTAGGAGTCTTTGAAAAAAAAGGCAATATATTTGGCTCCAGTCAGGACAATATAGTGGTCATGCCTTACACAACATTTCAATTGGCCTACGGAAAACATCAATTCACCCAGATTGCTGCTCAGGCAAAAACTCCGGAGATACTGGATGCTGCCATTGATGAAGTAATCGGCATCCTCCGCGTTGAGCGGAAAGTACCACCTGGTAAACCCAATGATTTTGAAATCCTCACCAGGGATTCACTCATGGAGACATGGAAAAATTTAACAAAAGTTGTCTTCGCTGCAGCAGTGGGAATTGCTATGATCTCACTTTTGGTTGGGGGAATCGGAATTATGAATATCATGCTGGTATCTGTGACAGAACGAACTCGTGAGATCGGAATCAGAAAGTCCATTGGCGCGACAAGACGGGACATTCTGTGGCAGTTTATTGTGGAAGCAGTTGTACTTTCTGCTGTTGGTGGAGTGATAGGAATCATTATGGGACTTGGTTTAGGTTGGCTAATTGGTGCAGTAACACCCCTTCCTGCAGCCGTGCCTCTCTGGGCTGTTTTTGTTGGATTAGGTTTTTCTTCAATGGTTGGGCTCTTCTTCGGGATTTATCCTGCTGCCAAAGCAGCCAAACTTAATCCTATTGTTGCATTAAGATACGAGTAAGAAAAACTTAAAAATTGGTTGAGCTTGAGCGTCTGGTAGTATTCATTCATCAGACGCTCTTTTATTAAATTCCAAATGACAAAACCCAAAATTCAAATAAATCACAAATGTCAAATATCCAAAACATTCACCACCAAAAATGTGTTTGTACTTGTAATTTGGGATTTGGATTTTGGCATTTATTTGTCATTAATCATGTCTCAGCGATTCTATAGGATCTACACGAGCAGCACGTGCAGCAGGGTAGAGTCCAGCTATGAGGCTGACAAAAAGTGAGAAGGCAAGTGCTCCAAAAATAAGCCAGACAGGAATGTAAAAAAACTCAACGTGGAATCCTCCCTGCCGGGCAACACAAAAGTTAGCCACTATGTTAGCAATACGGGTAACAATCCAGCCAAGAGCAAGACCAAATATCCCGCCAACAAGACCGATAGTCCCGGCTTCAACTAAGAAAATCCCTTTGATTTCTCCCTCGCTTCCACCTATAGCTTTCATAATACCTATCTCCCGTGTCCTTTCCAGAATCGACATGACCATAGTATTAATAATGCCCAGTGCAGCAACTAGGAGAGCAATAGTTCCAATAGCACCCAATGCCGTATCGAGAATAATAAATCCCTTCCTGATCTCCTTTAACTGGTCGGTAATAGAGATAACCCCGAATCCCATAGCTTTAATTTTTTTTGCTACGGGTTCCACATCTTTGATTGCTTTAACTCGGACATAAAGAGACGTGTAATCATTGGATTTTCTTTGCTTCCCCAACAGCTCCCACACACTTGAAAATCCCAATCTTGGCACCTTCTCAGCAGTTTTTATGGGGATAATCACACCGCTCTCAAATCGATTTGCTCCAAAACCGCCGGGGTTACTCCTGACACTTACGATTGTGAAGGGAGTTGCCGCTTCGCAGAAGGTAGTTCTGGCCTGAGGGGAAATACGGTAAGGGAAATTTTGCATCAAAGAAGAAACATCGACAACATTGGTAACAATTTCTATCTTCTTTCCAATAATAGAATCAGGAGGAAAAGACCTTACTCCACGAAGAGAATCTTCAAAAGAAATTTTTGCTGGATGCTTGGGATTTCTAAGAACAATTTTCAATTTTTTTAAAACATCGGGACTAATAACAACGGAGAATACAGTATCAGTGGTAAAAAATTTACCAAAAGGTAGATGATTAAAAGGTTTGTATCGAACCATGGCTGAGGGAAGCGCTCTGAGGTTTGTTACAGCCTCCTTGTTGAACAGACGAACCTTGACAGGGAAACGAATCTCAGGAAAGGCAATTTCTACACCAGGGAGAGTCTGTATCTTTTGAAGCGCTTTATTATCCAATGACTTTCCTTCCTCCCTGAAAGATCTTATCATTTCTTCAACATTACCCTCCACATTCACTTTGTAAGAAGTAACATGGAGACTGGTAAAAAGGTCATTCTCCCGGAAGGACTGCACCACATTCTTCTGCATACCAGTCCCGAAGGAGACCATGGAGACTAAAGCACCAATGCCAATGGCAACACCAAGAGTGGTTAACACTGCCCTCAACCTGGTACGCCAGAGATTGGTTATACCGAGCTGCAACTGGTCATCGAGCCTCACATAACCCTCCTTGGTATCTCTTCATCTACGATCTTCCCGTCCAGGAGCCTGAGAATATGATGGGAAACTGCCAGAGCAGCCTCTTCCTCGTGTGTTACCATAATGATTGTCAAACCCTGCTCCTGATTCAAAGTTTTAAGAAGTTCAATAATTTCTTCGGAAGTCCTGCTGTCCAGGTTACCAGTCGGTTCGTCGGCTAACAATATATCAGGCCTGTTGACGAGAGCTCTGGCAATGGCCACTCGCTGGGCCTCACCACCGGACAATTCACCTGGTTTGTGATTAACGCGATGTTCCATGTTTAAACTTGTGAGAACTTCGAATGCCCTATTTTTTCTTCGTCGGCGCAACTCACCGCCAAAAAGAAGAGCTAAGGTAACATTCTCTAAAGCAGTCCTTGAAGGAATCAAATTGAAAGACTGAAAAACCATACCCACGGTTTTCCTGCGGTAAAAAGCAAGCTCCGACCGTTTCATCCGGGCAAGATCCATTTCGTGAACAAAAATGCTGCCGGATGTTGGTGTGTCCAGGCCGCCGATCAGGTTAAGAAGCGTGGATTTCCCGGAACCAGAACGTCCCACAATGGAAACAAACTCTCCTTTCTGAACCTCGAAAGAAACTCCCCGGAGCGCTTGAATTTCAACGCTTCCCTTTCGATAAGTTTTATGTAGATCAATAACTTTCAGGATGGGAACCAAAGAATTCTCCTTGTTGGAAAACAGCATCCAAAAATTTTCATCTCCGCAAGGCCGCTTTAGAAAAAATGTACTTCGGGATGTCTACATTAAATTGAATATCTTTGATGAGGAACTCTGTTCCTCTACCTTTCTTCAGCATGTCTTTGAAAAAAATCCTCCTGGCGTACCATCTCCCCTGAATTTTACTTATGTTTTTAAGCTCCATCTTTTTGAGAAGCTTCCCGCTTTTGGCAAATAATTCTTCCTTCAGAGGGATTAGTCTTTTTTGATCAATCCACATCTTTCGGAAATGATAAGTCACACCTTCTGTTTTCCCCACAAGCTCCAGTACCCAGCATGGACGCCCATCCACAGTATCCGTTCCAGTTACAGCTGCATTATAATGATGTGTGAGTTTTGGATCTTCCATCATGTCCTCGTAGGAAAGGTCTGAACCCATTACTGATTGATGCAGCATGTGACCTGCAATTTGAACAGTTCGGTCGGCAGACGGAGAATAAATCCAGAGTTTATTCCCTAATTTTAACATTTTTGTTCCCTTTTCCCGTGGTGGGGCAAGATACTCGGTAAAAGCATTTTCCTCTCCTTCTGTCCAGGACTTTGATTCAATTGTCCGGCTGCCGCGGCGACCGTGTATTATCATCTTTGAAGTAACTACACGAGTTTTCGCTGTCATGTTTTGATCTACTTTTTCCAAAATCGCCTCAGCAGATGGTATCTGAGCAACGAGAGAAGTTGTCGATATTAAAATCATCGAGAGAATAATTCGTTTCATTTTTACCAACCTTTAATTATGCTTCCAGTTCTCTGAAAAGCTGTGCAGTTTTTCTCTTATAAATCCCAACGCCTGAGAGTGCAGTTCCTAGTATAACAGAGAAAAGACCCGGGAAAAATCCAATGTAATAGCTTTCTGTTGTAATTTGCGTCCTCATCACATTGGAGAGCATCATGGTCGAATTCTTCATAAACGAACTAATATCAAATCCTTTCATCTGGACATAATAGGAAAAACCAAGACCGATAGCTGTTCCAATAATAGAACCGATAAGGCCAATCAACGTTGATTCCAGAATCATCGATGCGTAAACATGACCTTTGCTTTCACCAATAGCCAGTCGGACACCTACCTCTCCGTAACGCCTGAGTCCACCTATTAATCCAGCATTCCATAAAACAATAGACATGGCCAGCACAAAAATGAACACAAGTATGCCAGAAAAACTTTTAACCATATCCAGATATTCACCCAGATCATTCTGCTCCCTAAGTGTAAACATAACAGGTGCAAATTCATCACTGGAGTTAGAAAGTTGGGACTGGAAACTATTTTCGATTTCTGCGGCCTTTGCATCATCATAGAGATGGTTCTTAAAAAAGCCCAAAATTTCACCCGCGGAATCATTCATGTCAAGAGCAAGTCTGGCATCTTTAATATCAAGTATCATTGCACTTCGATCCATGGGGCCAACACCAAACTCCACTGTTCCGGCAAGGATAAAATTTTGTATAGCCATACTTCCGTACATAGTGGAACTTAGCAAGGTGACTTTGTCCCCAGGCTTGACACCTAACCTTGCAGCAAAATCCTCGCTGATGAGAATTTGGCCGGGTCTTTCCGGCAAATGGCCGCGGACAAGGGCTTTTTTAATATTTAGCACTGCGATTTCGGGTGTGTTTTGCGAAAGCAGATCTACACCAAGTCCCACAACTGGTCCCTGAGATCTGGTCTCGCCCTTTTTGTCTGGCACATCAAGGAGTCCTCCAAATCGAATGCGGCTCACCCATGTCATATCAGGATAGTCTTTTCTTAAATCAGTCAGCAGTGCATGAATACCGAGTATTGCCAGATCATTGGGCATTTGATCTTCATTCTCTGCATAGGCATTTGTCATTATCTTGACATGCCCTGTCATAAAATTTGCATTGGAACGGATGACATCACTCAAAACACCACCCAGCCAGTCGTGGAGAAAGACTGTCAGCATTACACCGGCTGTAACCACCATGATTGGAAACAAACTTCTGGATCGATCTCGCAGCAGACCTTTCATTAAAAATTTGACCATTCGTTCTCCCTAAAAGTTAAATCATTAAAGTATTCTCAGTCAATTTTCCCTCTAATCGCATCAGTAGGTTTTAATTTGGATATTCTCCTCGTCGGGATAAAACTGACAATGGTTACAGTGACAAAAACGAGTACTACAGTCCCGAGTATCAATCCAGCACTGTAAGACGGAAAGATTCTGTTTGCAATGTTCAAACCGTAACTGTCTACAACCTTAGGCATGGCAAACCCTTTCACAGCAAAAAATGTGAGAAGCGGAATACCATAAACCGCGGCAACCAGAGCTGCCAGCACCCCGTGCATGGCACCTTCAAGAGTAAAAAGTCGAATAACCTGACTCCTTGTCATGCCCAGGGCAATAAGTGTTCCTATTTCTTTCCGCCGATGGAAGATTGAAAAAACCTGCGTATCGAAAATTGCCAGCATGGCTAAAAAAAGAAGCAATATATACAGGACCGATGAACCTGCTGTTTTGGATTTAATAAGCTTTGTAACTTCCTGGAGCAAATAATCTTGATTCTTAAACACCCATCCGTCAGTATTATTTAGAACATCAGCATTTTTATCTGCAACTATTATTGTTGCTTCACCTTTCATTTGCATCATTTTGCGAAGTCGTTCTAACGGAACCCACATCTGTCCATTATCCACAGTTCCCACATTGGTCTTCATTATATAAACAATTTTTGCCTCCTCAGCATCAAAAGTTCCACTCACGTCCCTCCAGCGGACAGTAACAAAATCCCCTTTTTTGAGACGAGTACTTTTAGCCATACGAGTACCAATAACGGCTGGAATCTCCTCAATATTCGTTCTCAAGTATTGTGAAGGAATCTTCACTATTTTCTGCTCAGGCTCTATTCCCTTGAGTAATACACTTCTCATCCGACCCTCAGGATAGATCGTTGCTTGAGCAATGAGAATGGGAGTAAGAAAACCTTTTTTTATTCCTGCTTTTAATGGTTGCGGTGGCACTCCGTGGCTCTCCTGGATGGTAAAAGGGTCGTAGGGATCGTATGATTTATGCCAGTACTGTCCACCTCCAACCTCCCATCCAATCATATCCCGACGTGCCTGTTTGTTCCATCCTTCTAACAACCCTTGCATCCAGATAATAACTACAAATGATAAGGACAAAACCACAACATTCAACCACGTCCTTAGACCCGCACCAACAAGATTGCGATAAGCCAATCTCAGAGTAATCATTTTTCTACTCCGTTTA
>CAZPNF010000015.1:9268-12015 GCA_964587715.1 uncultured bacterium
TGGTAAAGGAAAGCCCGAAAAACGGAAACCGGGAATGGGAGACCGGTTCTAAAATCTCTTTTTTCTCGTTTCAATTAATCTAAAGAGCATTGCAGAAATCTTTCTTGTGCGTTCAATAAATTCCCTGCCTCTGGTTTCATCAAGTGCTTTGATCTCAACAGCAATGAATAACTGGGTTCTTAATTCTCCACAGGATGCCTTTGCTATGTAAAGGAATTGAATAAATTCTTTGTTTGACTGTCTTTCAAATCCTTCTGCAATATTCGATGGAATTGAAACAGCAGAACGTGGAATCTGGTCACGACATCCATAATCTTTACAATCCTTCAGACTGTTATATAACCCAACTGACAGGTACATTGCTTCTTTCCAAACATTTAGATCTTCAAATTTTTCAATTTTTTTAGCCAATCTTTTCTCCATTAATTTTATCTTTATACAGTTTGAACATCAAGATTAGCATTTATAGATATTTGTACCACCTTCGGTCTACAGTTTCCTGTTCCCTGTCTCCTGTTCCCTGTCTCCTGTCTCCTGTTATCTCTTTCTCTTGTTTCATCCACTTTTTAGTATTTCATCTTTAACAACCTTTCCATCTATCAGTAAAATCTTTCTACGAAGATACTGAATAACTTTCTCATCATGTGTGGCAAAAATAAAAGTGGTTTTCAGTTCCTGGTTGAGCTTTTCCATTGTCTGCAAAATGTTGTGAGAATTAGCTGCATCGAGATTAGCTGTGGGTTCATCAGCTAAAACGATCTCTGGTTTCTTAACCATTGCTCTGGCAACGGCTACCCTCTGGCATTCCCCACCAGAAAGCTGCGCAGGTCTTGATTTGATTTTGTCAGAAAGTCCCACCCATTCCAATGCATCAAAAACTGTCCTCTTACGTTCGGCAGCGAACATTTTTAGAAGAAGCAGGGGAAATTCAACGATCTCAAAAACCGTGTAAACTGGCAAAAGATTATACGTTTGGAAGATAAACCCTAAGTGTTTATTCCTGAGGTCGGCAGCTTTTTTATGTGATAGGTCCCCGACCGAGTGCCCAAGTACAACAGTTTTCCCTTCGGAGGGAGTATCAAGTGAACCAATGATGTTGAGTAGAGTGGTCTTACCCGAACCGCTGGGTCCCACAATACCTGCAAATTCTCCCTTACCAAAACTAAGATCGATTCCGTTCAGCGCTGTAAATTCACCTCTGCCAACAGGAAACCTTTTCACAAGTCCCTCGATCGAAATAATTTTAGAATTTTGCATACTGGATTATCCTCCAATGTTAACCAGTTAATAATTAAGAACCACCATGAATTGAACTCCTTTCCCGGCAAAAAGATTTCCTTCTGTCAGATTCTGATAGATTTGAAACTTTTCAGGATTCCAGAATCCAATCAAATAAAAGCTCCATTGATCGAGCGTTCGTTGAAAATTAATGAACCGGTACCAATCTCCATTTTTCCAATCATGATAAACCATCACAGCAACTCTATCTAAAAGCCCCAAAGAATAGTTAAATGATAGGGCTGAAAAAGAGCGTTTTTCTCCCGGACCAAATAGCTTTTCCGAAGTCTCAAAGATAAAATGCTCTCCTAGAACATGGAGACCATTCCCAAAGCTGAATGTATAATCCAATCCTGCAGTAAAAAGCCTCTGATATCGCAGTGGGGAGACATCTAAATTCTGATGGAACAAAACAGCTTCAAACCATATACCAATACCAATGTCCCATTTCCCATCGAGACCATACCTATTCTCAGGAACTCCATTTTCTGACGACAGCAGTGCTGCAAAACCCTGCTTTGTTAAATCTATCTGACGATGGTGATATGTAAAAGCCATCTCTCCATTCAAAAGTGGAACCTGAATCCGTCCGCCGTATTCTATTTTCTTTTTATCAGAAGGCAAAGCTTCCCAGCCTCTTTTCTCACCATTGCCATAAAGTCCCCACATCCAGAGATTGGCATTATTTAGAAAATAATAACGCAGCAAAAGTGCATACACCCCATCGGTGAGCATAAGGGGATCCCTGGGATCAATTCTGTCAAACCACATAAGGGGACGAAGAAGGGTGGCAGAGCCAAAATTAATTTGCTGAAGGCCGAGACGTGCCTCAAACTGAGAAGACGAGAAACGCAGCCACATGCGATAAGGTTTAAGTTGACCGCCTGTTTTAACATTGCCCGAGCCACGAAATGTGGCTGTGCACAGTGTATTTATGGAAAAATTAGCATCAAAAGTATAGTTCGATGTTATTTGTTTCCGCAGAAAAAGTTCCGGCAGATAACGGAGACCTGCCTGTGATTCGGAAATATTTCCAGCCGGGAGAATAAACCACGGGGAAAATTGTCCTTGAAATCCTATTTGTTGAGGAAAAACCCTGGTTCCTACTGATAATAATGATAACAACTGGATAGACACTAAAAACATTGTTCTTTTACTAAACATGTTTTAATCTCTTTTTATCTTTCCTCGGCAGAATCCCGTAGAAGAAAAAACGGGTCAGTTCAAGAATCATATCCTGGGGTGAACTGTACAAACGAGAAAGTTCTTCATCCTTGACCATTTCCATCATCTTATTTAGAAAATAGACAATGAATTCTGGCTTAATATCCGATCTAACATCTCCCGTCTTCTGAGCAGCAGTATAATCATCGAGTATGAGCTGAAGGTTCTTTTGAACCATTCGATTAAAAAATTTCGGGTCTATGTCGAATCGAGTGGGTAATGGTCAAAAATTTCATTAAATTGTT
>CAZPNF010000016.1:0-11926 GCA_964587715.1 uncultured bacterium
AATTTCAGCACCTCATTTTTACTTTTCAAGCTGATCTTAAAGATAAAAAACTGGACTCTCTCGAAGTGGTTGGTATTATTGACAGTTTGAAGAAAATGTAATCTTAATAACAGGTACTGCCTGTTTTTAACTTTCCCGGGAGTTTTTAGCTTCCGGGAAAGTTATACCAAAATTCCCTCATTATCTTTTCCTTCCTGCAAGAAAATCTCTTGCTTTTTACGTTGAGAATTTTCATTTTATATGTACAGAAAATTAAATGCCGGCCTTTTTATGAAGATTTCCAGAAGAAAATCAGAGCATATCAAAGTATCGTTGGAGCAGGATGTTCGGTTTAAGAACAAAACTCCAGGATTTGAAGCCTACAGATTCATCCACTGCGCTCTTCCTGAGATTAACTTCAATGATGTTTCTACAGAAGTAGAATTTCTCGGTAAAGTTCTTTCATATCCCATGATGATTTCTGCTCTCACAGGCGGATATGATGGAGCTCTGGAAATTAACCAACAGCTGGCTGAGGTGTGCAGGGAAGAGAAGGTGGCAATGAGCGTGGGGAGTCAGCGCCAGACAATTGAAAATGACCATTATCTGGAAAGTTTCAGAGTTGTCAGGAAGATTGCTTCTGAAGGAGTGATCATAGGAAATATTGGAGCTGCTCAGGTTAGTGCAATAAATGATATTTCACCATTCCAAAAAATGGTAGATTTGATCCAGGCTGATGCGATGGCAGTTCATCTCAACCCGCTTCAGGAAGTACTTCAACCAGAAGGCGATACGAAATTTAAGGGAGTTCTGAAAGGGATAGAAAGATTGGTTAAGGAGCTCAAAGTCCCAATTATAGTTAAAGAAGTCGGGTGCGGAATTTCAGAGAAAGTTGCAAAAAAGCTGGTCAATGCAGGGGTTGCTTACATAGAAATATCAGGAGCAGGTGGAACCTCATGGGCAGGGATTGAATCTTACAGGGGTGCAAAGAAACATTTGGCTCTTAGTTTCTGGGATTGGGGTATTCCCACTGCAAGATCGTTAGAAATGGTGAGAAAGGTTAAGGGTGCTCGTATTATCGCCTCTGGAGGAATCGAAGATGGAATAACCATTGCAAAGGCTCTTGCCCTTGGTGCGGAACTGTGTGGATCTGCTCTACCATTACTAAAAGTTCTCATGGATAAAAAGATTGAAGGATTGAGGTCCCTTTTGCAATCCTGGAGAGAAGAGTTGAAGGTGGCAATGTTTCTTACTGGAAGCCGGAGTATTAATGATCTTCGGAGAGATGGGGTTATAGAAAAGGTGTGAAAAAATAAAATGGACTTTTCTCAGCAAATTGAAAAACTCACTAATATAATTAATGAAGAAATCCGCAAATTATTTCTGGATAAAAGACCGATAAGCCTTTACCAGCCCATGTTTCATTTGCTGAATGCAGGGGGGAAACGGATACGTCCCCTTCTTGTAATTTTGTCCTGTCAGGCAGTGGGTGGAAAGCTGGAAGATTCTCTTGATGCAGCCGTTGCTGTGGAGATCCTCCATACGTTTACACTTGTTCATGACGACATAATGGATCACGACGACATCAGGCGAAACAGAGCCACGGTTCATAAAAAATGGGACGAGGCAACAGCTATCCTTGCTGGTGACGGGTTGGTCACGTTAGCATATCAGGTTTTGCTGAAGACCAAACATACGGATTTACAGAGAGTTCTTAAGTGTTTCACCGATGGTTTGCTCGTTCTTTGTGAAGGACAGGCACTGGATAAAGAATTTGAAAATCGTGGTGATGTTTCTCTTGAAGCTTACGAGGAAATGATAGAAAAGAAAACTGCCAGGCTGATAGAAGTCTCTTGCGAGATGGGAGCAATTCTTGGGAATGGAAATGAGGAAGAAAGGAAAAACCTCAGGCTTTTTGCCAATTCTCTTGGTAAGGCTTTTCAGATACAGGATGATCTTCTGGACATCATGTCAGAAGAAAAGATTTCTGGCAAACCTCTCGGCAGCGACCTTATCGAGAAAAAGAAGACCTATCTTACAATCCATTTTCTCAATAATGCGGGGCCAGCGGAGAAAGAAAAATTTCAGGAGCTCTGGAAGAAAGATTCAATAGGGAGAGAGGATGTTCTCCCGATCAGAAAACTCTTTGATAAAGCTGGAACCATACGCTCAGCGAGAACGACTGTTGAGGAGCTTATCACCACTGCTCTTTATGCTCTCAATTCGCTTAAGAGGGGAGAGGCAAGAGAGTATTTGGAGAAACTCACATTTAAGATTAAAGACAGGGTCTCCTGATTTTTAAATGTGCGACGCACCTTCGAGGTGCGTCGCACATTTTTTAATTGTATTTATTCTCTGAAAATTGTATCTTTACAATTGTTGTATTATCCGATAAGAAAAGGAGTTGGAGTTGGGGTCTGAGCAAAATTGGAAAAGGACTCATAATTGTGGTCAGTTGAGGAAGGAGAACAAAGGGAAAACGGTTGTCCTCACAGGTTGGGTGGCCAGTAATCGTGATCACGGCGGAGTTATCTTTATCGATCTGCGGGACAGATGGGGAATTACGCAGATAGTTTTTCATCCAGAGGAAAATCAAGCTCTCAGCAAGAAAGCAGCAAAGCTCAAGATGGAATCTGTTATCGGTGTAAAGGGTGATGTTGTTCTCCGGCCGAAAAACATGGTCAATCCAGGACTTCCCACAGGAACTATCGAAATAACTGTCCGAGAAATGGTGATTTTTAATGAAGCCAAGACTCTGCCTTTTCTTATCAAAGACCCATGTGATGCCACTGATGAACTTCGTCTCAAATATCGTTATTTAGATCTCAGAAGACCTTCAATGCAGAGGAATCTTCTTCTCCGTCACAGAATGTCTCAGATTGTGAGAAAGTTCTTCGATGAAGAAAATTTTGTAGAGATTGAGACGCCTTTTCTTATGAAAAGCACTCCTGAGGGAGCCAGAGATTATTTAGTCCCAAGCCGAATACACAAGGGAAAATTTTATGCACTGCCTCAATCTCCACAGACCTACAAACAGCTTCTCATGGTTTCAGGTTTTGATAGATACTTCCAGATTGTCCGATGTTTTCGTGATGAAGACCTACGGGCAGATCGTCAGCCTGAATTTACTCAAATAGATGTAGAAATGTCTTTTGTTGACGAAGAAGACGTCTTATCAATGGCTGAGCGTTTGATGGCGCGTTTGTTTAAAGAAGTCCTTGATATAGATATCAAGACTTCTTTCCCCAGACTGCGTTATGCAGATGCCATGCTGAAATACGGGACAGATAAACCTGATCTCCGTTTCGGCATGGAAATTGTGGATGTGAGCGATATTGCTAAAGAATCTGATTTTCGTGTTTTTAAAGAAACTGTTCAGAAAGGCGGGAGAGTCCGGGGAATTAGAGCAGCAGGGGCTGGATATCTTTCTCGTAAGAAAATAGATGAATTAACAGAGTATGCCCGGCTTTTTGGTGCCCGCGGCCTTGTTACAATTCAAATAAAAGAGGAAGGAATTGTTTCACCTGCTGCAAAATTTGTTTCTCCAGATATTATGGATCATATCTGTCGAAAATTCCATGCGGGTTCAGGTGACGTCCTCTTTCTGATAGCAGGAGAAGAAGAAATATGTTCTGAAGCTTTGGGCAACTTGCGGAATAAACTGGCTGCTGAATTTGGTTTAATAGACAAAAAACAGTTTGGTCCTCTCTGGGTTGTGGATTTTCCTCTTTTAGAATGGAGTGAGCCTGACGGCCGGTATGTAGCACGTCATCATCCTTTTACATCTCCCAAGATTGAGGATATGGAACTTCTAGATTCAGCTCCTGAGAAGGTTCGAGCCAGGGCTTACGATTTAGTACTAAACGGTTCAGAGATTGCTGGCGGGAGCATTCGTAATCACAAGAGGTCGATGCAGGAACGGATGTTCGAGATTCTCGGTATAGATAAATCTACAGCAGAGAGAAAATTCGGGTTCTTAATGGAAGCTTTAGAGTACGGAGCCCCACCTCATGGAGGGATTGCTTTTGGATATGATCGTCTGGTAATGTTATTTGGAGGCGAAGAATCAATCCGTCAGGTCATTGCTTTCCCAAAAACCACAAGTGCACTTTCTCTTTTAGACGGTTCTCCATCAGAAGTTGATACAGATCAGCTCAAAGAATTGGGGCTGAAAATCGATTTTAAAGATTAACGAAGCTTCGCCTCAAACCGTCGACAAATACGCAAATGATTTTTGTGTAATTAAAATCTGAAGATATGATATCAAAAATCAAAAATCAAATATTAAAATTACATATCAAAATGTAAAGTAGTTATGATTAATTTTACATTTTTCATTGTCATTTTGATTTTTGATATTTAATCTTTGATTTCTCTTATGTGCATGCATGATAAATACACTTATTAAAAACTTGACTCAGAATTTCAAATTATTGCTAAATAATAAGGTTTAATTAAAATTGTTTCATCGTATTTTTTGCTTGACAATTAAGGATTTTTTTGTTATACTTTCTCAGTTCATATTAAGCTATTGTAATTAAAAGTAAAAGGAGGTGTAGGGAATGGTAAGAAGTTTACGAAAATTTTTAGTGGCTTTATTTACTCTTGTCCTGGTAGGTTCTTTCTTATTCGCGGGATGTACTCGTTACGCAAATGAGAAACAGTTGACTACCTTAGATGAGACTCAAAAAGCCGCCGTCTCTGCTGAGCAAGAAGTTGCTGAGAAAGAGAAGGAGAAAGCAGAACTAAAGGCCAAGCTGGCAGAGAAAAAAGCAGAATTGGAAAAAGTCCAGGCAGAAAAAGCAAAGGTCAAGTCCAAGCTTGGTGAATAGTGATGTCTTAAACTACGGGGGCAAGTTATTTTAATTTAGGAGGATAAAAGGATGAAGATAAAAAGTTATATCTTACCTCTTCTTTCAGTGGTTTGCATTCTGTTTCTCTTTTTTGGTAGTGTCGCTTTTGGCCAGGAAGCACGGAAAATTAAGATGGATGAGTACAAGGCTCAACTGGCTGGATCCCAGACGAGAGAAACGACTGCTACCACAAAGCTCGATACGCTTCAGGCAGAGATCGACCAATTAAAAGCTCAAATAGCAGAAACGCAGAACCAGAGTGATGCTACCTGGAATGAGATCTATGCTATGGTTGGAACAGACAAAGCAGGTGTAGATAGTTTCAGAGGAAATCTGGAGAACATAGGAAGCCAGATCGATGGGCTTGCTGCTCTTTCTCCTGAGGATCTTTTCAAGCGTCAGAGTGAGATTGAAGGAATCGAGAAGAGTATTGAAGAAGCAAAAGGAAGCAAGGTTGCTCTCCTCACCGAGATGGAAAACAAACTTGCTGAATTGGATGGTAATCTTGCTGCCTTAAAGGCAAAAGTGCCAGCCAATATTTACGATCATTACACTGTTCTCAAAGGCGACTATCTCTGGAAAATCGCCAAGAAGGACGACATCTATGGGAATCCTTACCAGTGGATCAGGATCTATTGTGTGAACAAAGATCAAATTAAAGATCCCGATCTCATTTATTCTGATCAGGTTTTCAACATTGCCAGGGGTGTTGGTAAGAATGAACATTTGGTTGTAAAGGGAGAGTGGCTGTCAAAGATTGCAGGATGTGCCAAAGTGTTCAATGATCCAACGAGATGGACCAAACTCTACGAAGCTAATAAAGATGTTGTTAAGGATCCGAGTTTGATTTACCCCTATCAGGTGTTGACGATTCCTAAAGAGTAAGTCGAGTAAGGGGAAGGTTCGCATTAAGTGCGAACGTTGGATGCGGAATGACTATTTAATTCGTAGGTATTTTTTAAAGCTCTTGGTTCCATGATCGTAATCATGGGCTGAGAGCTTTTTTATATGGATTATGGAACAAAGAAAAATATTTCTTAAAGGTGTAGACCAACTGCAGCTGCTTGGGTCACAGGATGAGTATCTTCATTTGATAGAGGAAGCTTTTACGTCAAAGATTGTGGTCCGAGGTGACAATGTACTGGTTTCAGGTGATGCGGACGATGTTGGGGTAGTAGAAAAACTTTTTACTGAACTGATATTTTTGCTCAATCGGAACGGGCGGTTGGATTCCGATGACGTGAAGACGGTACTTGCTCTGATACAGACAGGTGGGGGAGAAGTTTCTAAAGATCTTGAACAGGAATCTCAGATCATCTTTTATGGGAAAAGAGGTCTGATACGGCCTAAGACAAAAGGGCAAAAGGCTTACGTTACTGCTGTATCGCGTAATGATATTGTTTTTGCCATTGGTCCAGCCGGAACAGGAAAAACTTATTTAGCAGTTGCTATGGCTCTGGCAAAGCTGCGGGAGAAAGAAGTTGCCCGTATTGTGCTTACACGTCCTGCTATAGAGGCCGGTGAAAGTTTGGGTTTCCTCCCCGGAGATTTGATGGAAAAAGTGGATCCTTACCTCAGGCCCTTGACTGATGCACTTTTTGATATGCTGCCATCGGATCAACTGCAGCGTTACGTTGAACGGAAGATTATTGAGATTGTTCCTCTGGCCTACATGCGTGGAAGGACGTTGAATAATGCTTTTGTAATTTTAGATGAAGCCCAGAATACTTCTCCCATGCAGATGAAAATGTTTCTCACGCGTCTGGGAATAAACTCGAAAGCTATTGTTACTGGAGATGTAACACAGAGTGACCTGCCCGGTAAGATTACATCCGGACTGATACAAATTCAAGATATTTTGAGAGAGATTGACGGCATCGGTTTTGTATATCTGGACAAAAGAGATGTTGTGAGACATCGTTTGGTTAAGGATATTATTCAGGCTTACGAACTTTTTCAAGAAAACCATTCTGCGGAAGGATCTGATTCATGAAGATGCTTAATTCACTGTTTCTCTTTTTTACTACTCGTAAGAGAAAAACGAAAAAACTCAAGCTGTTGGAAACAAAAGGGAAAGAGAAAAAGGGGTGGCCCCGCTGGGTAATAGGTGGTTCCTTAGTAATCTTATTGGTTTTAATGTTTCCCAGGGGAAAGTCCCTTCAGTTTGCTGATATGAAAGAAGGGAGTATTAGCACGAGGCGTATAGTTGCTCCTTTTGATTTTGAAATATTAAAGACGAAAGAAGAATATCAGAGGGATCGGGAAATAGCTACTGAAAAAGTGTATCCTATTTTTTCCAGAGATAACAGCCAGACAGGAAAATTGATTCATGATGTCGATGGGTTTTTTGAAAAGGTAAGAAGAATTCGGAAAATGGTTCTCAGGACACCGATATTAAAAACTGTGTTAAAAGATTCGCTTTCCCAACAGTATCCTATAAGTGTGGTAAATCCACTTTATCTGGAACAGTTAATCGACCCAAGAGGGAAAGTCAAAAGTAAAAAACTGGAGGGGTTTCAAAATAATATTGAACATATCATAAGAGATTTATTAGCTGTGGGGGTGATGAATGCGGATAAAGAGCAGTTAATGAATCCTAACAGACGTCTTATTTTGACAGAGAAAGATGAAGAAGTAATCCATCCATTTAGTGATTTTTACAGTCTGACGGAAGCCAGAGCAAAAGCAGTAGAGCTTTTAAACAGGTATTATCCCAAGGATGCTTATTTTGCCCAGATGGGGTTTGGAATTATAAATTTCTTTTTACGTCCCAATCTTGTTTATGATAAGAAAACCCACAATCAGAGGATTGAAGATGCCGAGGCAAGGGTTCCCCTGGCCAGTGGTTTTGTTAAGGAAAATGAATTAATTGTAGATAAGAACGAGCGCATTACACCTGAAATCCGCAAGGAGCTCGTTTCGTTGGCTACTAAAATGGCGGAAAAGGGAATGCAGGAAGGAGGAATAAGACGCCTGTTTCCTCTGATAGGTAAGTTTGCTTTTGTCGTAGCTCTTCTGTTTTTATTGACTGTCTTTATTATTATAGATAGACCGAAGATGCTGAAAGAATTAAAGTCAATTCTTCTTCTATCACTGATTATTTTATTAGTTAGCATTTTTACATTTTTAATCCATCGATGGGATGCTTCAGAGTATCTTGTTCCTTCGGCGTTAGGAGCTGTGCTTTTGGCCACTGTTTTTGACGAAAGGTTTGGGTATGTTGGGACAGCAGTACTCAGTGTTTTAGTAGGTGCTTTGTGGGGCAATGAATTTAATCTTATGGCAGTTTCTTTTTTCGTTGGAATCGTGGGCGTTGTGACTATCAGGCGTGTCCGGAATCGGAGCCAGTTGATCCAAGAAATCTTTTATTTAGCCGGAGCTTATGTTTTTGCCATTACTTTTATGGGGTTTCTCAGGTTTCTCCCCCTGCGCGAAATCGTGAAACAATGGTCATACGGAGCGCTTAACGGCCTTTTTACTCCTATAGTGGCTTATGGAATTTTACCTTTAATCGAGTCTGTTTTTGATATAACAACAGATTTTTCGCTTTTAGAACTGTCTAATTTAAATCATCCCCTTTTAAAACGGCTTTCAGTTGAAGCTCCGGGAACATATCATCATTCAATTATTGTGGGTAATCTCTCCGAGGCCGCTGCTCAGGCTGTTGGAGCTAATTCTCTTTTGGCCCGGGTGGGATCGTACTATCATGACGTTGGCAAAATGGAAAAGGCCGAGTATTTTGTTGAGAATCAGATGGATGGCAAAAATCCCCACGAGAAATTAACTCCCAGGATGAGCGCATTGATTCTTATGAATCATGTGAAGAAAGGTAGTGCTCTTGCAGACAAATATAAACTTCCTTCTCCGATTAAAGATATTATTCTTCAGCATCACGGTACCACAGTGATGTCTTTTTTCTACCACAAGGCATTGGATAAGAATGGAACAGAGAATGTTAGCGAGGAGAATTATAGGTATCCTGGACCTAACCCCAGACCAAAGAAGCAGCGATCGTGATGTTAGCTGATGCGGTTGAAGCAGCTGCTCGATCGCTTAAGGAACCTACGCACAGTCGGCTTAAAGGATTGATTGAGGAGTTAGTTGATGAACGTTTTCAGGAAGGAGAACTGGATGAGTCTCCTCTGACTTTGAGGGATTTAGAGCATATAAAGGAAAGTTTTTTACAGATATTGGCGGGTATTTTTCATGCAAGAGTCGAGTATCCAGAAAGAGAGAGGCAGAAACCTGTATCAAACCAGGTGGACCCAAAAAATGGTTCATCCCCGGATTGAAGTCTATTCTGGTGAAGGAGGGAGAGAGATTCCCCTTGATTGGATACGCTGGATAAGTGAAGAAGTCCTTCTGGGAGAGAATTGGAAGGGGACTGGAACACTTTCTATTGTATTGGGCGATGATACAATGCTCAAGGAGCTGAACCGCCGTTTTTTAAAAAGGGACAGGCCTACCGATGTCATAGCATTCCCACTGGGAGATGGAGGAGAGGAAGAGGTTTGGGGAGAAGTGTATGTTAATATTGAGAGGGCGAGAGAGCAGGCATTGATCTACCACGTCTCTTTTAATGAAGAGTTAGCCAGACTGATCATACATGGTGTACTCCATTTGCTTGGTTATGATGATAGAAATGAGAGTTCTAAAAAAGAGATGAGGGCGAAAGAGGATTATTACTTGGGAGAGATCGAGAAATTCAAAAATCAAATATGAAAATGCAAAATTACATATCAAAATTCAAAGAGTGTTATTGAAGAGAGGCATTTTGTTCCTTCCCCATGTTTAGGGGGAGGGTTAGGGTGGGGGTATCATCCAGAATGAAGGGACAGATTATTCATCTATATGAATCCGCGAAGAGGCTTATTTGTTTTTTTGCCTCTCGCCCGTAGTCTTAAACAGGTTCATCCGTACTTTTCTTTTTCTAACAATCAAATAAGCAGTGAATGACAAATGTAAAAATCAAAAGGAAAAAATCAAATATGAAAATGCAAAATTTAAATAGTTTTTTGGTTGCTGTACCATTTTGCAAATATAAACCCATATTTTTTGCTAAAAAATACAGAGGAAGTAAAAGAATATTTTTTGGTTCATCCCCAAATGAGTCGCTAAAAAACTAACTGTCCCCATGTATTAAATAAAATGTACCGAAAATATTGGGTAAAGGATGCGAGTTTACTTTTTATTGGAATTTAGGCTTTAGCCTTTCATAAATAAGTACTGAAACCCTAAAGGGTTAATTCCATAGTGTAAGGGTAGTAGAGTGGGAGACATGCGTTTTTGCATTGATTGCACTGAAATCGGGACTCATTGAAAAAAATTACCATTTAGATGCAACTCATTTGGAGATGAATTTTCAATTTGGATTACTTGCGGATTTATAATTGTTGTCATGAATGAATCATAAAGTACGCATTTTTGTGAAGAACCTATAAACACTTAAGGAGGAAACACAAACCTTGGAATCTGAGTTGTGGTTATCTATTTTTATTTTTCTTAGTTTAATTGTTTTGTCGGCTTTTTTTTCGGGGTCTGAGTCGGCCTATTTTTCTCTTTCAAAAACTGATATTAGACGTTTAAAGGAAGAGAAAGATAAGTCAAGAAGTGGGAGACGGGTTTTATACCTTCTTGAAAAACCAAAGCGTCTTTTGATGAGTATTCTTACAGGAAATACCGTTGTTAATGTTGCGGCTGCTACGGTAGCGGCTCTCTTTACCGACAGAATTATGCCCGGGGGAAGAATTGGCAGCAGCAGTAGAATCCTGATCGAAATTATTGTTGTAACATTAATCATCTTGATTTTTAGTGAACTTTCACCCAAGGTATTTGCCATAAAACAAGCTGTTCGTTTTTCCCGTTTGGTTTCTCTCCCGCTTCTTTTTATTGTAAAAGCACTTGTTCCGTTGTCTTTTATATTTGAAAAGATGACTGGCAGTGTTTCTTCACTGCTGCGGATTCGTAGTGAATCCGCTTTATTTAACAGAGACGAATTTAAAACCCTTTTTGAAATTGGTGAGGAAAAGGGGACGCTCGGCACTACTGAAAAAGAGATGATTCATTCTATTTTTGAATTTTGTGAAACAACAGCCAAAGAAGTAATGGTGCCTCGGATGGACATGGTCTGTGTGGGGGAAAATACTCCCATTGAGAAAGTTTTGTCTCTCGTAAGGGAGAAAGGGCATTCTAGAATTCCTGTGTATGATGGAAATATTGACAACATTGTTAGTATACTTTTTGTAAAAGACCTGCTTCCTTATATGAAAGGGAAAAAGAAGATACCTGAATTGTTAGATCTCGGCAGGCCGGTTTATTTTGTACCGGAGAGTAAAATGCTCTATGATCTGCTCAGGGAATTTCAGAGAGATCGAATCCACATGGCCATTGTAGTGGATGAATATGGTGGCACAGCAGGATTGGTTACTCTTGAAGACGTTATCGAAGAGATCGTTGGTGAGATTCACGATGAATACGATAAAGAAAAACCCCTTGTCCGTCAACTTAATGAAAATACCTGGATAGCTGATGGAAAGATTGATATTGAAGATCTAAACGAAACTCTCGGGATAAGTTTCCCCACAGAGGAAGATTACGAAAGCCTTGGAGGTTTTATTTTCAGTCTGCTTGGGCGGATTCCGAATGAGAAGGAAGAAGTTCGCTATCAGAATATTCTGTTAATTGTAGAGAAAATCCAGCGGCAGAGAATTAAAAAAGTACGTATTGTACGGGAGAAGTCGTTAGAGAAAGAGGAGAAATCCTAGCACAGTGAAGCCGCAAACTGTTGAGGATATAAAAATCAAATAATAGGCTTTGTTGCAAAGTTGAGGTATGCCAAAAAATAACAAAAGGTCCCATGTGTTCGGGGGGGAGTGATGCTGCCTTTTTGGTGGGGGTAGATGAGAGCCCTCGCTCTCATCTTAAGATCGGATACGTACTTTTCTTTTAGAAAGAAAAGTACCAAAAGAAACTGCCTTTTTGCAAACCCTTAAAGCCTGCTTATACAGTGAACACAGGCAGTTTCTGTCCTCCCACCCCGGCCCGTGCAATCCGCCTGCGGCGGATAAAGCCCACCCCTTTTTAAGGGATGTATC
>CAZPNF010000017.1:0-3421 GCA_964587715.1 uncultured bacterium
TCTCTTTATTTCGCTGTTGTATCCAACAAGATCCTCCCCTAAGTTTTCCATATCGTGGACATCGAGTCCCAGCATGTGTCCCAGACCGTGAGGGAAAAAGAGGGCATGAGCTCCCGCTGAAACAGCATCGTCAATATTACCTTTCATGAATCCAAGTTCTTTCAATCCTTTTGCCATTACTTTTGCTGCGTGAAGATGGACATCCTTATAGCAAATTCCAGGGCGGATCAATTCTATTGCCTTTTCCTGGCCAGAAAGTACAACATTGTAAATATCTTTCTGAATTCCTGAAAATCTCGCGTTAACCGGAAAAGTTCTTGTGATGTCACTTGCATAATGTAAAGGTGACTCAGCGCCAGAATCGAGAACTAAAATATTGCCAGCTTGCATTAGATTTTCGTGGGAGTGATTGTGAAGTGTTTCACCGTGGACAGAAAAAATAATTGGAAACGAAACATGACTCCCGCGGGAAAGAACGAGTCCCTCCAGCATCCCCGAGACGTCTCTTTCATAAATTCCAGACCTTGCCATCTCCATGGCTTTTGCATTCATTTCGTAACTTATATTCAGGGCTTTTTCTATCTGTTCGATTTCTTCATTAGATTTAGTAGAGCGCTGAGAAACGACCGCTTTGGTAAGCTCCACTGAGGCTCGATCATTGACCAGAGAGCCCTCAATTTTCATAAGATGTTCTATTTTTAAAATGTTGTCTGCTCGGTACTGCGGGAGGTAATGAATCCTGCGCCCCTTTTGGACAACCTCTCTAATCTTGATTTCGAGCTTCTCGGATGGTTCAGAATGATTCACTCCTGTCCTTTTAGCTTTTTCAGCCAATGTCTCCTGAGGTCCCATCCAGACGATATCATCTACTGTGAAATCGTATCCGTAAATGATTTCTTCGTTTTCGTCAATGTCAATAACTGCAGCCAGGCCCGGGAAGTCAAGTCCCCAGAAATAGAGAAATGAGCTATCCTGGCGGAATGGATAGGTGTTGTCAGAATAATTCATGGGGCTTTCTTCGTTCCCTAAGAAAAGTATAAGTCCGGATTTCAGGTCTTCTCCCAGGCGTTTTCTTCTTTCAATATACACGTTACTGTTAAACATTGTTTTTTCTCCTTTAAATTATGTTGGTTTAAAATTCCTGATGTTCTGTCCTTTTTATGATTTCATTCTGAAGACCTACTCCAAGATCAACAAAATAGTCACTGTAGCCAGCAACGCGAACAATAAGGTCTTTGTATTTCTCAGGATTTTTTTGTGCCTCCCGGAGAGTTTCTGCAGTGACAACATTAAATTGAACATGATGACCGTCCATGGTGAAATATGATCTGATTAGATGAGCCAGTTTATCTATACCGTCGTCATCTGCCAATAACTGAGGTGTGAATTTTTGATTGAGAAGTGTGCCGCCTGTTCTCAGGTGATCAATTTTCGCCGCAGATTTGAACACCGCTGTAGGTCCGTTGGTATCTGCACCCTGAACAGGAGATATTCCTTCAGAAAGTGGTTCGTGGGCCTTTCTTCCGTCAGGAGTTGCTCCAACAACGCTTCCAAAATAGATATGAACAGTTGTCGGGAGAAGATTGACTCTGAAGTGTCCAGCTTTTGTATTGGGTCTCCCGTCAATTGCATTGAAGTAGAGTTCAAAAACCTCTCTCAGAATATCATCTGCCCTGTCATCATCATTACCGTATTTTGGCGAGTCGTTTAAAAGGAGCTGACGCATACTTTCGCGACCCTCAAAATTGTCTTTCAGAGCTTTCAACAGTTTTTCCATTGTGAATTGTTTTTTGTCAAATACCTGATATTTAATTGCAGCAAGGGAATCTGTGATAGTGCCCATCCCAACTCCCTGGATGTATGAAGAATTGTACCTTGCGCCGCCGTTGTTATAATCCTTACCTTTCAGGATACAATCATCAATGAGAAGCGACATAAAAGGAGCTGGCAGATAGGTAGCCCACAGTCTTTCTATTATAATATTTCCTTTTATTTTAATATCAATGAAGTAATTGAGTTGTTTCTTAAATGCCTCAAAAAGTTCATCAAATGTTTTGAAGTCAGGAGGATTACCTGTTTCAATCCCGATCTTCTTATTGGTTTCAGGATCAACACCGTTGTTTAATGTAATCTCAAGGACTTTAACGAGATTAAAATATCCCGTCAGGATGTAACTTTCTTTCCCAAATGCGCCAGCTTCCACACATCCACTGGCACCACCGTTTCTTGCATCGATTATTGATTTCCCCTGCCTGACCAGTTCTTGAATAATAGCGTCTGTGTTAAAAATCGATGGTTGGCCAAAACCTGTTTTGACAATCTTCAGTGCTCTTTTGAGAAATCTGTCGGGAGTTTTTTTGCTGATCTGGACCATTGAACTTGGCTGCAGTATACGCATCTCCTCGATCACATCCAAAATAAGATAGGAGAGTTCGTTGACAGCATTGGAACCGTCCTCTTTTACACCTCCGAGATTGATCAAACAAAAATCTGTGTAAGTATTGCTTTCCTGTGCTGTAACACCAACCTTTGGGGGTGCGGGTTGATTGTTGAATTTAACCCAGAATGCCTGGAGCAGCTCCCTTGCTTTTTCTTCGGTCAACATGCCCTTTTCAATATCTCTTTTATAGAATGGGTAGAGATGCTGGTCGAGTCTTCCCGGGTTAAATGAATCCCAGGTATTTAATTCTGTAATAACACCGAGGTGAACAAACCAGTAGTACTGAAGTGCCTCATAGAAAGTTCGCGGAGCATGCTCTGGTACGTAGGCACATATTTCAGCAATTTTTGGTAGCTCTTTTTTACGGTCACTGTTTTTTTCGTTCTTTGCCAGCTCTTTTGCTTTTTCTGAATAACGATGTGCAAACGAGATCAGTGCGTCTGCTACAATGGACATTGCATTGAGCTCTTCTCTTTTGTAGTAAGCCTCTTGATCACTGTAAAAATCAAGTTCATTTATTCTTTTTTGTATCTCATTTTTGAAATCTGCAAATCCCTTTTGATAAATCTTATTACCAAGTACAGTATGGCCGGGAGCACGCTGCTCCATGAACTCAGTAAAAACACCTGCACTGTAGGCTTCTTTCCACCCATCATCAACTTTTTCAAATATCCTATCTCTAATGGATCGTCCTCTCCAGAAAGGTATGATATTTTCTTTGTATAATTTTTTTGTTTCTTTATCGACTGCAAAGGAGATTTTCTCCCTTGAGTTCAGTATGTCGAGATCTTTAGGAGTGTGGGTGCAGATCTCAGGGTAGGTTGGCGTGGCTTTTGGCTCGGGTCCTCTCTCGCCCACAATTTATTCACCCTCGTTTATGCAGAGCTTTTTATGTTCCAGTATATATTTTAGTGCCAGTGCTCTTGCAACAGGGACCGACACCTTTTCTGGAATCCCACTTTTGTAAAACTCCGTAAGAAA
>CAZPNF010000017.1:3431-5399 GCA_964587715.1 uncultured bacterium
AACACCGCCCTTTCTGTAGAGATATAAGGTTCTGCATTCAGGCTCTGCTCACGGAGTTTTCTTATACGATCGTTCATTTTTAGCCTCCGATCTTAACTTTAAAATTTTTATTCTCAAACTTCTCTTTTATTTTCTCTATAGGATTAGAAGGAGATAGTTTAAGGTTCGCCATTTTGTTCGGGATGTTGAGTCTTGTATATTTCCCGTCTCCAAGATGGTTATAGGGTAAAAGGCTGATTTCTTTAACATTGTTTAGTGATAAAACAAATTCTATAATTTGATTTATGTTTTCATCAGTGTCTATTATACCAGGAATAACCGGGATACGAATGATTATTTTTTTATTCTCTTTTGAAAGCTGTCTTAAATTTTCAAGGATCGGTTTGTTGGTAACACTTGTATATTTGATATGTTTTTTTTCATCCATTAGTTTGAGGTCGTAGAGAAAAAGATCCACCTTCTCAGAAATTTTACTCATCACTTCTGAAGAACCATAGCCTGATGTATCGAGAGCAGTGTGAATTTCACGTTTTTTACATTCAGAGAGAAGTTCGTACAAAAAATCTGGTTGCATGAGAGGTTCTCCGCCTGAAAAGGTGACGCCGCCGCCAGATTGATCATAAAAAAGAAGGTCCCTTTCAATTTCTGCTATAACTTCCTCAGCTGATATTTCTCTGCCGATTCTTTCTATGGTTTCGGAGTAGGATAAATCTAACCGCTTCCGTCGGTTTATTTTTTTAATGATTTCAGGTTCTAATTTTTGACTCTCGGGATTCTGACACCACCAGCATTTTAGAGGGCATCCTTTTAGAAAAACAGTTGTGCGAATTCCAGGGCCGTCGTGAATTGAATATTTTTTTATATCAAAAACGATCCCTCTGGTCGTTATCATTTTTAGTCGGCGCCTTTGTTTTTATCAAAAAATTTTAGCTAGATAAATTAAGAAACAATGCTTGAAAAGTCAAGTTTTTAAGCTAATCTGCTGGTTCAACAAATCTCCGGAAAACCAAAGGATAAAGAAGTCGTTTCACAATCTGGTATGCAATAACAACATATACCAGTCCAATTACAAGGTCAATGATATAATGCTCATCCAGATACACTGCTGAGAACCAGGCTCCAATAGGATAGAGAAGCCACAATGGCCGCAGTCTGCGGAATTTTTTCATGCCGAAAAAAGCAATTACGCAGGGATATGCTCCGTGAAGTGAAGGAATGGCTGCAAAGAGGTTTGCATTGAATGTGTCCCAGATTGACTGGAGGAATTTTGTTCCAATCAATCTGTCGACGTTGATCAATGCACCGGCGCTTCCTTTAATAATACCTACAGGTTGAGTTAGCCCATATTTGTAGATATACCAGGGAGGTGCAGCAGGGTAGATCATAAAAGTAGCAAGAGCCATGATGTTCAAAACGGTAAGCGTGTAGACAAAGCGGTAGAACATTGGGCGGTCAGAAGTTGTGTGCCAAAAGATCCACCCTAAGACCAGAGGTGCACTGAAATGAAGAGTGTAAAAATTTGCTCCCATAATGTCCAGTAGGATCTTGCCGAGTGAACCTTGATGGACTGCCTGAAAATGCTCGAAGTAAAAAGAGGGGATCTGTCCCCCAAAAAGGGAACCAAAAAGAGAGAGTTCCAATTTAAAAGGAGGAACCACATTTATCAGGTGGCGTACACTATCAGCGATTCCTCTCATCATGTCATAAGCTATCCAGAAGAAAATAAAAGGTGCCCAATCTACAAGGAATTGCTTGGATTTTTTCTTCCCAAGAGCAAGGGAAAATATCACAAGGGCAAGAAATGCATGGTCAGGCCGGATGTGAATCACCTGGTTAATCGCTATAAAGTAGAGAACAATTCCCAGAAGTACGTAGATTCTCCATCTGTTATCAGGATGCTGGATATGCTTGATAATGGTACGGAACGAAGATTTAAATCCCATAACTCTTGACCTCAAGTTTCTGTTA
>CAZPNF010000017.1:5409-11849 GCA_964587715.1 uncultured bacterium
TAAAAGCGATTGTGTCTGTCCAATACAGATAAACCCTTCTTCACCTGCCAGGGTTTCCCATCTTCCAGCTCGAACAGTATAGATTCGATTTCCAAGAAGGTTCCTTAATTTGTTCAACAGAGAAGGAGGAGCAATAGTAACGAGAAAATATCCTCCCGGGCGTAAGATTCTTTTTACCCCTTTCAAGAACATATTTTTATCAGAAAGATACTCAGTTAATCCTATGGCTGAGATTAAGGGGAAAATACGATCTTTGATGGGGAGACAACATGCTTCTCCGACTATTCCTGTAAATAGATTTCCCCCTGCGTTTTTCTCAATCATTTTAAAGGATTTGTCTATTCCAAAAATGCGAGCATTCCCGGGTAAGATTCTCTGCACCATACCTGTGCCTGTGCCGATGTCGAGTATCAGCATAGAATTAGAAAGATTTTTACTCAATAGGGCCTTGAGCCCTTCGATTTCCCTGTCAACTATTTGTTTCAAAGGGAGAAGAGAACGAATGCTTCGGTAAAATTTTGCCTTAAAATCCCACAGAATCATCTGAGTTCCATCATAGAAAGAAAAAGTCAGCATATAACTTCCAGTTCTCCAGGTAAGAGTATTATATCAAGCAGGCAATTTTCCATCGAAAATATCTCACCGTCTACATGTGCAGGCAAAACGCCTTTTTCTGCAGTAACTCTAATGTGGGGTGCTCGGTCTGTTTTGATCGGTTTCTTCCCTGCCTGTGTGCCCCGCAGGAAGTGGAATATGAGACCCAAAATGCGGGCACGACTTGCAGTACCAGCTATGCAGAGATCGAACTGGCCGTCATCTGGCTCAGCTTCGGGAGCCATCTTGAAACCACCCCCCATTCTCTGTCCATTCATAACCGAGATCATTAAAGAGGGTTGTGTTATTGTTTCTCCATTGTATTCCATACGAACTGTTGGGGCTTTATAATAAAGGAAAAGCACCTTGAATGCGGCAACGGCATAAGAGATGAAACCATGCAGTTTTTTCATTTTCAGAGTTTCAAAATCGACAATAGCATCAAACCCAATGCCTATTCCATTGCCAAAGTAACGAGAGTGGAGGGAAGTATCGCTGGTTATCTTTCCAATATCAATTGTACGCTTTCGTCCCCGCGCAAGCACTGCACATCCGCTCTTTAAATCTCGCGGGATACTAACGCTATAGGCAAAATCGTTGCCGCCCCCAGCACACAATACCCCAAGTGTTGGTCCGCTGTTGTTTTTTGTTCTGGCTTCGATTAAACCATTCAACACCTCGTTAACAGTTCCATCGCCGCCCATTGCTACAACCACGTCGTATCCCTCACCAGCAGCTTCTCTTGATAGATCAGCAGCATGCCATGGGCGTTCTGTAAGAACAATATCGAAGTCCAAACCATAGTTTTTCAAAATCTGTTGAACTTTTGGTATAGCCTTTTCAGCAGTTCCTCTACCAGCAGCAGGGTTAGCAATTACCTTGTATTTTGTCATGGAAGAGTCCCTTGTGATTTTATATATATTCTACTGATAATTTCTTTTATTAACTTAACAAAAGTTTCTTCCATGCTTCGGCTGACCTTCTCAACTTCCCTATGAGCAAGTTTCTTCTTTGAGAGCCCGGTTCCCATGTTAGTGATACATGAGATCCCGAGAATACGAAATCCCATCTGGATTCCTGCGATTACCTCCGGAACAGTCGACATACAAACCGCATCTGCCCCAAAAGATCGCATCATCTTCACTTCAGCGGCCGTTTCGTAGCTGGGACCTGTGCATGCAATCAGGACACCCTTTTTAAGAGGAATGTTTAAATCTCTGCCTACACTTTTTGCAATGGTTATATATTCTGAGTCGTAAGGCTCGGACATGTCCGGGAAACGTGGACCAGGTGAAGCGAGAGGAGAACCAATAAGGGGATTAGTGAACATGAAATTAATGTGGTCAGTGATGATCATAATATCCCCGATTGTAAAATTGGGATTAAGGCTTCCGGCAGCGTTGGTAATTATCAAACTTTTTATTCCCATTTCTTTTAGAACCCGAACAGGGAAAACAACCTCCTGAACAGAATATCCCTCGTAGAAATGTACTCTGCCCTGCAGTGCCAGAATTGGCACACTTCCTGCTTTTCCAGAAATTACCCTTCCTCTGTGTCCCTCCACTGTTGGGACAGGCCAGTGGCAAATGTCCGACATTTCGACAACTGTTTGGTTATCCAGCCCTTCAGCAAGAGCGCCCAGGCCTGAGCCCAGAATAACAGCTATTTCAGGAGTGGGTTCAGAAATAGCTTTCTGAAGAAAGCTGGTAGCCTCTCTTATTTGGTCATAAGTTTCCATAAATTAACAAAATGTACATATTCTTATTTCAAAATTCAAGAGTTATTTTTAATCAAAATTTGGCCTTACAGCAAAATAAAGCTCAGTCCTTTTTAAAGGATGTGTCTGTTTTGTGGAGTGGTTCATCCTTCGACTCCGCTCAGGATGAAGTTCCTTATTCAACTCGGGAGGGGATAAAATCCGGGGGATATAGGGAGATGTAGAAAGTGAACAAAGAGAGATCTTGATATTACCTCAGATTCTTAGGTTTTCCGAAGAAGAATCTGGGGTAGGGTGAAATTCAATATTTTCTTTTTGTTGAAATCTTGATAAAGATTCCTTATTTTTATATTTATGAAAGAGCAACCCATAACTGTACGTCTCGATCGTTGGCTTTTTGCCGCGCGGTTTTACAAAACCCGAACACAGGCTTCTAAGGCGTGCGATGGCGGAAAGGTAAAAGTCAATGGTGTATCGGCCAAGCCCCATAGATTTCTTAGAGTAGGAGATAATCTTACTATTCATCACAGAGGTCACTACAGAAACATTCATGTTCTATCTCTGGTAGAACGAAGATTACCAGCCAGGGAAGCGGAGAAACTCTATTCAGAAGAAATAACACAGAAACTTCCCGAGGAAGATGAAGAACTGTATTCCCTTTTCCGGGCTGTAGAGAAAAAATATCGCCCTAAGTTTAAAGGCAGACCGACAAAGCGTGAACGTAGGCAGATAGAGAAATTGAAAAATGAGATACATAAAAAATAAATGTAGGATATTCCAACAAAAGCTTGACAAATTAACTTACATTTTTTATATTGTTATAATCGGCTTAGGGAGAAGAAGAAAATGGAGAGAAAGACATGAGTGATATTAACAAAAAAATAGGTAAAAGAGTAAAAGAGTATAGAGAACAATCCGGCATGAATCAACAAAAACTATCTGAAATATTAGGAGTAGCTCGTCCAACAATTTCACAAATAGAGAATGGGGAAAGAAAAATTTCCGCTGATGAACTAATCAAGTTGTCTAAAATATTTGGTATTTCCATAGAAACGCTCTTAAATATTGAAGAGCCTCCGAAAATAACATTTGAAAGAGAAAGAAGAAAGAAAGGCGAGAAACCCCGAATTAGAATCAATATACCTCAACAGAATTTAGAAAAATTTAAAGAAGTGTTTCTTTACGTTCTTAATCAAGTTGGATCAAAGTCTAATATTGGAGAAACAGTAATATATAAAATTCTATATTTTATTGACTTTAATTATTATGAAAGGTATGAGGAGCAATTAATTGGGGCAACATATATCAAAAACCGTTATGGCCCGACACCTGTTGAATTTAAAAAAGTGGTAGATAAAATGCTTGAAAAAGAAATTGAAAAAGTGAAAAGTAAATATTTCAATTATCCTCAAACTAAATATTTACCTTTAAGAAAACCAGATCTTTCAAAATTAAAAGCTAACGAGATTAAAACTATTGATGCTGTTTTAGATAGTCTTTCTGATATGAACGCTGCTCAAATAAGTGAATATTCACACAGAGACGTCCCCTGGCTGACAACCGATGATGGTGAAATTATCGAATACGAAAGTGTTTTTTACAGAACGCCCGAATACTCGGTAAGGGAATACGAGGATGATGTTCAAGGAAATTTATCGTCTGTCTGAGTTTGATAAGGATATTAAAAAATTAAGAAAAAGATTTAAAACAATTGAAAGTGATCTTGGGAATTTCATTAAGGTTGAATTACGTCTCTACCACAAATTAGGACAGGATATAAAAGGAATAGTCAAGATATCCAATTTAGGAATTGAGTCCGCCAGCATTTATAAAGCAAAAAGATTCGCATGTCGCTCTCTTAAAGGAACAGGTAACAGGTCGGGTATTAGGGTAATTTATGCTTATTTTGAAGAAGAGGATAGAATAGAATTAATCGAAATTTATTATAAGGGCGATAAAGAAAATGAGGATCGAGAGAGGATAAAAGAGTATTATAAGAAATAGTTACTGAAGTAAACTTCGAGTAATTAGAACCTAAAAGATGAATACACAAACTCTCCACAAAATTCTGACAATCCTCCAGAAGGAAGCTCCTAAATGGAACGTTCCAATAGTAACTCAGGTTGCCCAGAGGTCAAGAGATCCTTTTCAGATTCTCATCTCAACTCTTCTTAGTCTCAGGACAAAGGATGAAGTTACAAGTCAGGCATCGCATCGTTTATTCAAGAGGGCGAGTACTCCCCAATCCGTACTTCAGCTTCCTGCTTCTGAGATCAGACAGCTCATTTATCCGGTAGGGTTTTATAAAAGGAAAGCCGAAAACATTATTCAGGTTTGCAGAACTCTCATTGACCAGTACAACGGCAAGGTTCCAGACGATCTTGATAAATTACTTGAGCTGCCCGGTGTAGGCCGCAAAACAGCAAATCTGGTGATTACTCTTGGATTCGGGAAACCCGGCATCTGTGTGGATACCCATGTGCACCGTATTTCAAACAGACTGGGTTATGTTCGTACAAAAACACCGGGAAAAACTGAGATGGCTCTCAGAGCAAAACTTCCTCCCGAGTGGTGGATACCGATCAATGATATTCTTGTGGCCTTTGGTCAAGCTCTGTGCAAACCAATCAGTCCCTGGTGCAGTCGTTGTCCTGTAGAACAATTTTGTGAAAAGGTGGGAGTTGATAAACACCGATAGTGGTAAGGGAAGTTCGTTTGTGAGAATGTAGGGACAGAACAGTGTTCTGTCCCTACTGAGAATTAAAAAGGTGATCTCCACCTTTGAGGTGGAGATCACCTAAATCTGGGGAATTGCAATCCCTCCCCGGAAACGCACTCACTTCACCTTCAGCATTCTTTTTGTCTCTATAATCTCACCTCCAGATGATAATTGATAGAAATATATCTCGCTCGGCACTTCCACACCATTGCTGTCACGTCCATTCCAATCTACTGAATACTCTCCTGGGTTTTGAATTCTATTTACGAGAGTTAAGATCTTTTCTCCCAGTGAATTGTAGATTTTTAGAGATATTGGATTGAGCGAGGCTTCGTTTGACACGCGGTACTGAATTGTTGTTTTTGGATTAAACGGATTGGGATAGTTACAGAAGAGCTTGCATCCTTCAGGCAGTGCAGATTCTTTCTCTGCTTTTGCATAAACAGGTCCCAGGAGATGATTTTCCCCGTTCGTATTTACCACCTCGATTTTATACCAGTAGCCCTTACCGCTCTCTACATTTTTGTCGATAAACTCATACTGCTTTCCTGTTGAACCATTTCCCTGAGTCGGTATTATGGTGGTGGTGATTTTCTCGAAAGGTCTTTCTTTATCCTCCGAACGCAAAATATGAAACCCCTGAATTTCCACCTCACTCTCTGTTGACCAGCGGAGAACAATGGTTTTGCTGGAATAGGTAGCGGAAAAGGAGGAAAGAGTGACAGGGAGGGAAACATCTTCCTGGAGGTCCAAGTTTGTCTCACTCCCTGCTGCTCCTGATGACCATTGGTTACTTGTCTGGGTGTCAAAAATAGAATTGTCACTATTTCGCGATTGTAGTTTTGGGATAATAGTATTGGCAGGAACTGCTATCCTAAAATAGCCGGTTGTTGAGCTATATCCTTCAGTTATCCCATTATTCTCGATAGCGTAGGTTCCAATAATATTGTTGCTGTTGTCAAAAACCAGAATGGCCTTGCCTTCCGTGGTTGAAGCAGCAGTGGCATAGACCCAGGCACCATTTGTGGACATGTCCATGTATGTTATTGAATGGGTAATGCTCTCACTAATAGCACCCGTAGTTTCTCCCACCTTTCTTGCCCGTGCCTTAAAAGACGTGGAAGCATTTTTAGCTCTTAAATATATCCACCCAGCCCAATTACCGCTGCTATTAATCGTTCGCACAGGACAATTAATATAAGTATAAGCATTCTTCCAGTTTATATCATTCCAAATAAGAAAATTTGATCCGCCTTCAGTAGTCACCATTACATTTACATCTGAACTTGCTGCAGCTGTCCAATTTGATATTTCAACATAAACTGCAAAAGGAGTTCCCTTATCGATATCTCGACCGTCAGCATATAAAGGGAAAACTGTAGTGGTTATTGTTGCAGAAATAGCAGCTTG
>CAZPNF010000018.1:0-5064 GCA_964587715.1 uncultured bacterium
GCACGGAAAGGAACCTTTTAAAAATAGGTGGTGTCGAAGATCCATCACTCATTTTTGAGGATTCTACAAGGGGAAGGCGAGCAACAGAGGAAACCGGTCGGGAAATTACCCGAAGAATTCAAGAAGTATGGTCCCAAGAACCGAGTCTTGAGATTAAATTACGGGTCAACGGGAAACTTCTCTATATAGATTTCAGCGACGCCACAACTGTTTATGATACCCCCAAAACAAGATCTCAGGGCTTTTTGTGGTATCTTTCATTTTACATCAACTTTATTGCAACTACAAGCGAAGCAAAAGCAAACGAATATCTGTTCCTTTTAGATGAGCCCGGACTTCATCTCCACCCTTCCGGTCAGAAAGATCTTACCCATCTTCTCGAAAATCTTTCAGAGAAAAACCAACTTATTTATACCACTCATTCGCCATTTATGATAAATCGTGGCCATCCGCAGCGTGTTCGTCTTATTACCAAGGATAAAGACGGAACGCATGTAGATAATGAAGCATATCGAGAAAATTGGCAGCCACTGCGGGACTCAATTGGACTTACTGTAGGAGACCTTTTCTTTTTCAGTAGTAAGGGAATAATTGTGGAAATCCCACACAAAAAATCCTCCATTTTTAAAAAGAACAAGAAAAAAGGACAACTCAAAAATTAGGTTGCCCTTAAAAACAATAACCCTCACGCAAAGACGCAAAGTTCGCTAAGATTCTTATATACAGTATCCTATCTGCTTTTATCTTTCCTCTGCGTCCTTAGCGCCTCTGCGGTGACATACCTCAAAACGCAAAGACGCAAAGAACGCGAAAGATATTGAAAGATTTAAAGAAAGACTAAAAATACAATCCCTTTCGCTAATTTACGGAAGCTTGGTCAGAGATTTTTTCCTTTCTTATCTTGTTTGTCTTTCTTATCCTCTTTATTTTCCTTCGTTGCTTTCTTTTCCTTACTCTCCTTGCTTTTCTTATCTTTATCTACTTCTTCTTTTTTCACTTTGGATGCTGTTTTCTTCTCCTTTGTTTTACCACTGGTATCATCCACAGTTTCTGGAACGGGTGGTGGTTCTTTTGACTTTTCACCTTTCTCTTGCTTCTTTTTGGCTTCGAGTTTGGCCTCTTTTTCTTTTTTCTTTTTGCTGGCCATCTCATAACCTACTAATTCCAGAACAGCCATACTCGCACCATCTCCCTGTCTCTGGCCTAATTTGATTACCCGAGTATATCCTCCCACTCTATCTGCATAAAATGGAGCAATTTTATCAAAAAGGATATTCACTACTTTTTTGCTGCGAAGCCGTTTCAAAGCAAGCCGTCTTGCATGGAGAGTTTCCTTCTTTGCCAGGGTAATAAGTCTCTCAGAGACTTTTCTGGTTTCCTTTGCCTTAGCTTCAGTCGTTTGAATATGTTTCTGCTCAAATAAAGCCGCAGAAAGATTTGCCAATAAAGCTTTCCGATGCGCAGCAGTCCGTCCTAATTTTTTTACCGATTTCCGGTGTCTCATGAATTAACTTCTCCTCATCTACTATTCTCAGGAAGATTCGCCTTTCAGATATTCATCTACATCTATACCAAAATGGATACCTTTTTCTTCCAATATCCTCGCAAGTTCCTGAAGAGATTTCCGGCCAAAATTTCTAAACTTTAGCATCTCTTGTTCGTCCCGACGAACTAAATCTCCAATGGTCTCTATCTCCGCTGCTTTAAGACAGTTCTGAGAACGAACCGAAAGCTCTAACTCTTCCACGTTCATTTTCAGAAGTTTGCGGATTTTCAAAATGTCTTCGTCTACCCGTGAAACCTCCTCTTCCTCTTCTATTTCCACATCGAAACTAATAAAAAGTTCGATATGGTCCTTAAGAATTTTCCCGGCAAAAGTGAGAGCATCATCAGGTGTAATACTTCCGTCCGTTTCTACTTCAAGAGTTAGTTTTTCGTAATCAGTTCTGTGTCCTACCCGTGTATTTTCGACAAGATAATTCACTTTACGGATAGGATTAAAAATAGCATCAAGAGGGATCATCCCTATGGGTTGATCAGGAAGTTTATTTTCCTCTGCAGGAAGATATCCTCTCCCCCTGCCTATTCTTAACTCCATTTTGAAGTCTGCATCTTCGTTTAGCGTCGCAATATGATGATCTGGATTCAATACTTCAAAATCTGTAGTACCCTTTTGAATATCTCCTGCTGTAACCTCTCCAGGACCCTTTAAAACAAGAGACACACGATCCGGACGTTTGTTCAGAAGTTTCAATCGGACCTGTTTTAAGTTAAGAATAATTTCTGAAACATCCTCTACAACTCCAGGCACAGTAGAAAATTCGTGCAGCACTCCATCAATTCGAACATGGGTAATAGCTGCTCCATGAAGAGAAGAGAGGAGCACCCTTCGAAAAGCATTTCCTAGGGTAACGCCAAAACCTCTTTCAAGAGGCTGTACTACAAACTTCCCGTATGTGCTGGAATAAGTTGTTTCATCCTTTTCAACGCTCTCTGGCATTTGTAATGTAGACCGATTCATTAAAATATCCTCAAATATTCAGGCTTTATTGTTATTTAGAGTAAAGTTCTACAACTAAACTCTCGTTAAATGTTACAGGAATATCTGCTCTGTTGGGAACTTCTAAAAATGTTCCTTTGAGATTGGCTTTATCCAGGCTCAGCCACGGCAATTGTTTGCCTTCTTTGATCCTTCTCATAGAACTATGAAGAGCATCCATTTTTCTGCTCTTCTCTCGTACTTGAACAACATCACCAGGTTTCAACTGAAAAGAAGGAATATCCACTAATCTGTTATTCACCATAAAATGGCGGTGTCTGACCAACTGTCTGCCCATGTTTCGTGAAGATGCAAAACCCAATCGAAAAACAATATTATCCATGCGGCTTTCGAGCATCTTTAAAAGGTTCTCACTTGTAATCCCCTTCTTTCTACTTGCCTTTTCAAAAGTTTCACGGAACTGAGATTCCAGAAGACCGTAATAGCGCTTAATTTTTTGTTTTTCTCTTAACTGTGAACCATAATCCGACAATTTTTTTAGCCGGTGAGACTTGCCGTGTTGACCAGGCAGGTATCCCCTTTTCTCAAAAGAACATTTGGCCGTCTGGCATCTTGCCCCTTTGAGAAAAAGCTTTTCACCTTCTCTTCTGCACAGTTTACAAACTGAGTCCCGATATCTTGCCATTAATACACCCTCAACTTATTGTTACTATACCCTTCGTCGCTTTGGAGGTCGACATCCATTATGAGGAATAGGAGTAACGTCTCTAATAGCTACCACTTCCAACCCGGCAGCCTGAAGAGACCTAATCGCTGCTTCCCGACCAGAACCAGGCCCCTTTACAATAATACTAATCCTCCGCAGACCCAAATCCATGGCCTCTTTGGCTGCAGTTTTAGCAGCTAACTGAGCTGCAAATGGCGTATTTTTTCTGGCGCCCTTAAATCCTATTCGCCCCGCCGAAGCCCACGAAATCACATTACCATAATTATCTGTTAAAGATACAATTGTATTATTAAAAGTTGCGGTAATGTGTGCCTGACCTTCAGCTTCTACTTTTTCCTTTTTTTTCTTTCGAGTTCTTTTGGGAGATGCCAAATCTATCCTCCTCGGTCTATTTGAATATTTTAAGTTTTATTTACTTTCTTCTCTTACCAGCTACAGTCTTCTTTCTACCCTTTCGGGTTCTGGCATTTGTTCTGGTCCTCTGTCCCCTGACAGTCAATCCTCTTCTATGACGAAATCCACGATACGAACCAATATCCATGAGCCGTTTTATATTCATGGTAACTTCGGCTCGCAGCGCACCTTCAACTTTGTAGTTTACATCAATAACTGATCTGATCTTTGCCACATCACTATCCGATAAGGCTTTTACTCGAAGATCGGGATTCACTCCAGCTTCTTTCAAAATTTTTCTTGAGGCAGCAAAACCTATCCCATAAATGTAGGTTAACGCTGCCTCAATTCGTTTTTCTCTGGGAAGATCAATACCAGCAATACGAGCCACTTTGTCTCCTCTTCTTAATCTGTTTTTCTAAATTTATCCCTGACGCTGTTTGTGGCGGGGATTTGTACAAATAACGTGCAGTACACCCCGTCTCTTTACAATCTTACACTTATCACACATCTTTTTTACAGAAGCACGAACTTTCATCTTTAAACCTCATTTCACTTATATCTATAGATAATTCTCCCCCGCGTAAGATCGTACGGAGAAAGCTCTACCGTTACTTTATCACCCGGGAGTATTTTGATAAAGTGCATTCGCATCTTGCCAGAAACATGAGCAAGGATTTTGTGCCCGCTCTCCAATTCTACTCTGAAAGTAGCATTGGGAAGCGTCTCTTGAATAACCCCATCTACTTTAATGGGTGGTTCCTTAGCCATAATTTTCCCCTCAAGTGGTGTCCTGTTCAAGACCTAACGTCAGGATTTCTGGCCTGCCATGTGTCAAAAGGACAGTGTGCTCAAAATGAGCAGATGGAGAACCATCAGCAGTTTCTACAGTCCAGCCATCTTCTAAAAATTTTACTTCCGGCAACCCCATATTAACCATCGGCTCAATGGCAAAAACCATTCCTGCACGAAGCTTAGGTCCTCTGTGAGGATCACCAAAATTAGGAATTTGTGGATCCTCGTGAAGTTCCCTCCCCACACCGTGTCCTACCAGCGCCCTAACCACTGAAAAACCTTCCGCCTCAACACAAGTCTGAATCGCATAGGAAATATCAGAAAGGCGATTTCCTTCACGGCATTTCCGAATACCCCTGTGCAGTGCTTTTCTCGTAGTATCCATCAAATGTATTTTGTCAGGAGAAACATTCCCGACAGCATAAGTCCTTGCTGCATCGGAGTAATAACCATCCAGCACAACGCCAATATCTATACCGACAATTTCTCCTTCCTTTAATTTTCTTGGTCCGGGTATTCCATGAACAACTTCACTATCTATTGAAGCACAAATGGTTGCCGGGTATCCGTGATATCCTTTAAAAGCAGGTTTCCCTCCCTCTGAACGAATACATTTTTCTGCCACCTCATCCAGAAAACCTGTAGTAAC
>CAZPNF010000018.1:5074-11746 GCA_964587715.1 uncultured bacterium
GGAGACAGAACCTCTGCTACTGCATGAAAAGTTTTAACTAAAAGCTCAGCACTCCTCTGAATCTTCTGGATTTCCTCCTCAGTCTTGATAAAAATCATTCCTGCCTCGGGAACACATCCAGTGCATTAAGAATTCTGCTGTAAACCTCATCAATAGACCCTGTTCCATCAACTTCAAGGAGAATACCTCTCTCTCTATAATATTGAATCGAAGAACGAGTTTGTTTTTCATATACTTCAAGACGGCGTCTTATTGTTGCAAGCTCATCGTCTTCCCGCCGCACAAGAGTACCCCCGCATCTGGGACAGGTATCTCCTTCCTCCTTACCTTCCTGGACTGTTGATACATAACCGCATTTATCACACACAAGACGCTGTGAAAGTCTCCTGATAATTTCATCAGTGGAAACACTAATAGAAATCAAGCTGTCTACAAAAACATTTTCCTCTTTAAGTAATTTATCTAATGCTTCAGCCTGGGGGATAGTTCTTGGAAACCCATCTAAAATAAAACCGTTGAGATAATCTTCCTGTTTAAGACGATCTTTCACCACTTCTAACATAATGTTATCGGGGACAAGGTCTCCCTTTTCCATAATAATCTTCACTTGTTTCCCCAATGGAGTGCCATTGCTAACCGCCTCCCTGAGTATACCACCAGTAGAAACGTGCACCCAACCAAAATCTTTTCCCAGTCTTTTCGCCTGGGTTCCTTTTCCCACTCCTGGTGGCCCCAGGATAATCAATCGTTTTGCTGCCAACTAAAAATGTCCCAGAATAATATTATCCAAAAACTCTCCGACCCCTAATACGCCCCGTTTTCATGAAACCGTCGTAATGTCGCATCAGAAGATGTGATTCTATCTGTTGAAGAGTGTCCAGAGCCACCCCCACCATAATTAAAATACTCGTTCCACCAAAAAACTGTGAAAACGTATACGAAACATTCATATATTTTACAACAAAATATGGCATAATAGCTACAAGAGCAAAGAAAATAGCCGCAGGGAGCATGATCCTTGACAATATGTGATCGATGTATTCGGCCGTTTTTTTACCGGGCCTTACTCCTGGTACAAATCCACCATATTTCTGCATGTTATCAGCAACATCTACAGGATTAAACGCAATGGCCGCATAAAAGTAAGTGAAAAAGATAATCAACAAACCATAGATAAACCAGTAAATAGGCGAACTAAGATCAAAATAGCTGAGTATATTCTGTACAAAATCGCTGTTGGGAAAAAACTGCCGAACCGTCTGAGGCACGAACATAAGTGCCTGAGCAAAAATTATAGCCATTACACCAAAACCTGCAACTCTGATAGGGATGTAAGTAGCCTGGCCACCGTAAACCTTGCGGCCTATAACTCTTTTTGCATACTGGACAGGGATTTTTCTTGTACCCTCTGTAACCATTACCACAGCACCCACAATAACAAGTAAAACAGCAAAAATAAAAAGTTCCATCATCAGTGCCCGGTTGCCAGCAATTAGATGCTGTATTTCATCTAAGATAGCAGCAGGGAAGCGAGCTACAATGCCAATAAAAATGATTAAAGAAATCCCGTTCCCAATACCACGTTCTGTAATTTGTTCTCCCAACCACATTATCAGGATTGTTCCGGCCGTCATTGTAAGCATTACCAAAAGCCTGAACCCCATACCTGGATGCGGCACAGATGGAATGCCTGCCTGTGTTGGCGGCAGATTTTCAAGGAATATACTTACTCCCAGAGCCTGCATAGTAGCAATAAAAACTGTCCCGTACCGTGTGAGCTGGTTGATTTTTTTGCGCCCTTCTTCTCCTTCCTTCTGCAACCGCTGGAAATATGGAACTACGGCACCCATAAGCTGAATGATGATGGAGGCCGATATGTAAGGCATAATACCCAGACCAAAAACTGCTGCTTTCCTGAAAGCTCCTCCTGCAAACATATCGTAGAGACCAAACAGGGTATTTTGGCTCCGGGCAAAAAATTCTGTAAGGGCAGCAGTATTGATGCCAGGCGTAGGAATGTGGCAGCCAACCCGGTATAAAACCAATATTCCAAGAGTAAAGAGAATACGATTCTTTAGATCGGGAATTTTAAAAATACTTTTGAAACTCTTGATCATAACAGGATCGCCTTTCCGCCAGCCGTTTCAAGTTTTTTTACAGCACTCTTACTGAAAGCATGGGCCTTTACTTCCAGTGGTTTGGTTACATTACCATCTCCAAGTATTTTTAACTTGAGGTTCTTCTTGATCAAACGCGCTGCTAACAAAATTTCAGGAGAAATCACTTTTTGTTTTAATCGGTCCAACTCGCCAACATTAACTACCTGATACTCACGACGGAAAATATTGGTAAAACCTCTCTTGGGGACCCGCCTTTGTAGAGGCATCTGACCTCCCTCAAACCATGACCGTGACTTAGCACCACTTCTGGATTTTTGACCTTTCTGTCCGCGACAGGAAGTCTTGCCATGGCCAGAACCTGTACCACGACCAACTCGCTTTTGTTTCTTTTTTGATCCCCCAGCATATTTTAAGCTACCCAGATCCATAACATCCTCATCAATGAGCAATTGCTATCACTTAACTTCTTCTACCTGAACAAGATGTGCTACCTTCCGAACCATTCCACGAATTTGTGGTACATCCGGATGAATAACAGTTTGATGCAATCTATGAAGCCCTAAAGCTTCTATAGTACGTTTCTGTTTTTCGCCTCTCCTAATTGCACTTCTAACCTGCGTGATTTTCAGCTTTCCCATAAAAAATCTCCTGCAATTGTTTTCCCCTTTCCCTGGCAATCATCAGAGCATCTCTAAGCTGAAGAAGCCCTTTCATCGTTGCCTTTACAACATTGTGGGGATTTGCCGAGCCTAAAGATTTTGTCAAAATGTTCTGAATCCCGGCTGCTTCCATCACTGCTCTAACGGCTCCGCCTGCTATTACTCCTGTTCCTGGTGATGCTGGTTTCAACAGTACTTTTCCGCCTCCAAACTTTCCAATAACAGTATGAGGAATTGTTCCATTGATAACAGGGACCTGCACCAGACTCTTCTTCGCATTTTCCGAAGCTTTGGCGATTGCATCTGTTAACTCATGGGCTTTTCCCATCCCGACACCAACATATCCCTTTCCATTGCCAACCACAACAATAGCATTGAAAGAAAATCGCCTTCCTCCTTTAACTACCTTTGCTACCCTGTTAATATGAACAACACTTTCTTCCAATTCTAATTCACCGGGACTTATCTTTTCCAAAAGCCACTCCATTTGTTAAATTTTTGGTTCTCGAGTCAAAAACGCAAGCCAGCTTCCCTGGCACCATCTGCAACCGCCTTAACCCTGCCGTGATAGAGGTAACCATTTCGGTCAAATACAATCTTATCAATGTTCCTCTTCTTTGCTTCCTCTCCAACCGCTTTTCCCACTATCTTAGCCACTTCAACTTTTCCATGAGCTTTCTTAATCTCATTGGTCAAGGACTTAGAAAGACTGGAAACAGAAAACAGTGTCTTTTGAGAGGTGTCATCCACCACCTGGGCATAGATTGCCCTGAGGCTTCTAAAAACAGTAAGCCTCGGACACTCTGGTGTACCATGAATCTTTTTACGAATGTGCTTTTTTATTCTCTTGCGTCTCAAATGTCTTTTTGAAATTTGTTTCTTCATAACTTTTCTTTTCACAATGTTAAAATTTTTAGACTAAACTACACCGCAGCCTTACCAGCTTTCCTCCGAACATATTCTCCCTCATACCGAATACCCTTTCCCTTATAAGGCTCTGGTGGTCGAAAAGATCTGATCTTTGCTGCAACCTGGCCCACTAACTGCTTATCAAATCCTTTCACCACAACCGAGTTCGGTGCAGGGACTTCTATGGTTATTTCCTCTGGCGGAACAAAATAAATAGGATGAGAATAACCTAACTGAAGCGTCAATGCCCTACCTTTCCAGTCTGCTCTGTAACCCACCCCCACAATTTCTAATCGTTTCTCATATCCGGTTGTCAACCCATAAACCATATTATATATCAAGCTCCGGGTAAGGCCATGAAGAGATCTGTGAAACTGATTGTCACTGGGCCGTTCAACTCGAACAGAGTTTTCTTCAATGACTACCTTCATATCAGGATGAATTCTCTGCTTCAATACCCCCGTTTCACCCTTTACTATTATAACACTGCCCCGTTTTTCAATCTGTATTCCTTCCGGGACAGCAATGGGCATTTTACCAACTCTTGACAAATGACACTCCTTCTAAATCAAATTTTCCTCTTACCAAACATAACACAGAACTTCTCCCCCAACTTTTTCCTTTCGAGCTTCTTTATCTGTGAGAATACCTTTAGGTGTAGAAAGAATTGCAATCCCTAACCCATTGAGAACGCGGGGTATTTTCTCAACCCCTGTATAACGTCTATACCCTGGACGGCTAACTCTCTCCAATCCAGTAAGGGCGCTCTTCCGATCCTTACTATATTTCAGATAAACTCGTAAGATGCCCTGCCTGGGGTCATCTATGGTTGTATAATTACGAATGTATCCCTCTTCCAACAAGATTCGTGTAATTTCTTTGAGCATATTGGAAGCCGGGATATCCACTTTGCTGTGCTGTGCCTTTCCTGCATTACGGATTCGAGTAAGGTAGTCAGCAATCGGATCAGTAATCGACATAATTACTCCTGAGAAATAAAACCATAAAAACTCAATTCTAACAACTTGAGGCTTCTCCGCATTATTAAAATTACCAACTTGACTTTTTTACTCCGGGGATCTCTCCTGACAAAGCCAATTCCCTGAAGCAAATCCGGCAGAGATCGAATTTCCGGAGATACCCTCTCGATCTTCCACACCGGCTGCATCGATTATATCGCCTTACTTTGAATTTAGGCTCTTTTTTGCTTTTAGCTATAAGTGCTTTTCGTGCCACTAAAAAACTCCCTACTTTGATTTACTCTCCTGTGACGGAGGATTTTCCTTCCTTCGGAACGGCATACCAAACAGTTTTAAAAGCTCGTAAGCCTTCTCATCCGTAGTAGCTGAGGTAACAATCGTCACATTTAGACCGCGAATTTTCACAACCCTGTCGTAATTTATCTCAGGGAAAATAATTTGTTCTCTTATCCCGAGAGTGAAATTTCCTTTTCCATCAAAACCTTTGTCATCAATGCCCCTGAAGTCCCGAACCCGGGGAATAGCAATATTTAACAACCTGTCGAGAAATTCATACAGGTACCATCTTCGTAAAGTTACCCGGCAGCCTATCGGAACACCTGCCCGAAGTTTAAAATTCGATATCGCTTTTTTTGCTCTCGTTACCACTGCTTTCTGACCGCTAATTACAGTGAGATCCTCAACAGCTCCTTCTAAAAACTTTCCATCCAGGGTTGCTTCTCCCACACCCATATTGAGTACTATTTTTTCAAGCCGTGGTACCTGCATCACGTTCTTGTAACCGAACTGTTTTCTCAAACGAGGAACTATTTCCTCTTTGTACCGAACCAGCAACCTGGGAACATATTTCCCTTTCGAACTCTCCATCTATTTTAAATCTCCTGTCTATTCATCAAAATTAAAATCCAAAATTAACTATCAATATAATTTCTCAAAATATTCCTTTTTGAACTTTGATCTGTCATTTTCCATCCTTCGGCCCTGCTCAGGACAAGCTTTGATATTTGATCTTTACATTTTTAATAGCTTGTGACTTTGTAGCACCAGACTTAAGCCACCAGCATTTCCCCACAGTTCATGCAGATGCGGACTTTTTTTCCATCTTCTAAAATTTTCCGTCCTAACCGCGTTGGCGTATCGCATTTTGGACAAACAACCATAAGGTTTGAAACGTGAATCGAAGCCTCTTTTTCCACAATCCCTCCCTGAGGATTCCTTTGGGTAGGTTTGGTGTGTCGTTTAATAAAATTTACCCCCTCCACAATGACTCTATGCTTCTTGGGAAAAACTTTCAGCACTTTTCCCCTTTTGCCCTTGTAATTACCAGAAATCACCAGAACTATATCATTCTTCACAATTTTCATTCTTAAGCCACTCCGCTAAAAATTAAAGTACCTCTGGAGCCAGGGATACAATTTTCATAAATTGTTTTCCGCGCAACTCTCTGGCTACGGGCCCAAAGATACGTGTTCCTTTCGGTTCGTTTTGATCAGTAATAAGCACCACGGCATTGTCATCAAATCTGACATAAGAACCATCGGAGCGTCCCACCTCTTTTTTCGTTCGGACAACAACGGCTTTGCTCATTTCACCTTTTTTAACACTTCCCCCAGGGACAGCACTTTTAACTGATACAACAATGACGTCTCCAATGCTTCCATATCTTCGTCTGGTTCCACCCAGAACTTTTATACACTGCACTTTTTTGGCCCCAGTGTTATCTGCCACATTAAGTTTCGTATACTGTTGAACCATTTTAGCTTAATCTCCGTAACATCTTTACTGCACCTTTTCTATAATCTCGACTAAACGCCACCGTTTCCGCCGACTAAGAGGTCGTGTCTCCATAATGCGAACTATATCTCCTACTTGACAAACATTTTCTTCATCGTGGGCCATGAACTTGGAATTTCTCGTAACGTATTTTCCATAAAGTGGATGGCGGAATTTCCGTTCCACTACCACTGTAACTGATTTATCCATCCGGTTGCTCACAACTTTTCC
>CAZPNF010000019.1:0-11709 GCA_964587715.1 uncultured bacterium
ATACCCTATCTTCCAGAATGGCAAGTCTCTTAGCAATACTCCCCGTGTTATAATAACCCGTTTCAATAAAAGAATCAGCAGAGAAATCAAATATTCTCAGCCCGTTCTCAGAATCAGTCAAATAAACTGTCTTCCCTTTTACAGCGATGTCAGTACATTTCCCCTCTGTTGCAATTCTATCAACAGATCCTGTAGATAGATTCCACAGAAGAAAACCGTACCTGCCGTTGGCTACAAAAACAGTGCTATCTGCTACATTGATTCCCAGAGCTTCTAAACTGTCTGTTGTGAGGGAATTAACTAAAGTCATACTACCAGGAAAATTTGAAATATCATAAACGTACACCCCACTGGAGTCAGCCACATAGGCTTTTTTACTATCAACTTTAACAGCCCGTGCACTTCCCGGTGTATTAAAAGGACTTGCGGAAATCTCAAATATTGTCCCGCTTATATCAATTACTCTTATTCCATCGTGACCGCTTGCTAAGAATGCATAGCTTCCAGAAACATCTACATCGTAGCAGGTATCGCCTCTGGCAATGCTCTCAGCCACACGAGTTGGGTCAAGAGGATCGGACACATTAATAATTGTCATGCCATGAGAACCATCGGCTATATAGACACGACTTCCAACTTTTCGGATACCACGAGCTTCTCCAGGTGTATCGTATGAGCTTACTTCGGTTAAAATATCAACAGGTGGATTAGAAAGATTCAGACTAAATATTTTCAAACCACTCTTTCCCACAGCTGTGTAGGCATATTCATTTGATATGTCCACATCGTATGTTAAATCTGCCGTTTTAAGACTATCCAGAATATAAGGTTGAGAAAGTGTATCCACATTAACGATAAGGTGTCCGTTGTAACCATCCCCAATAAAAGCAGTATCATGTTCTGTTACGATAGCCGAGGGAAATCCTTTTGTATACAGAGGCAGCCAGACAGAAGGACCAGGTGATGCTGGATCCGAAACATCTATCTGCGAATAGAATCCATTCTCACCACAGGCAAGATAAGCATAGTGATTTGTGACCCATACATCTCTTACATCAACAGGTTTTGTATCAACCCACATTCCTAATGAGTCCAGATTAGTCGGATCATTTATATTAACTGTTCTCATACCACCTACACCGCAAGCCACATAAGCGACGGTATCTATGCTTAAAACATTGTAAGCAACGGGAACCCGTTTATCATTTGGAAAAGGTGTGGTAAAAGTTAGACTATCGTAAACAACAGGATTCTTGGAATCACTTATATTGATAGAATAAAGCCCCGCGGTATCAGCAGCCACAAGTACTGTACTGTCGTTCGCTACCCATATCCCTCTGGCAAAACCAGAAAGTGACTGCTCTCCTCGCAATTGCGGATTGGAAAAAGTAGTAACATCAACTATAATCAATCCATTATTCCCATCGGCTATGTACGCATAATTCCCGTACTGCATTATACTATTGGCAAATCCAGGAGTGGCTAATTGGGCCCTGATGCCAGTAAATTTTTCACTTCTGTAATCAAAATATGTTAATTGAAGCCCTTCATCGCCGCATACAACGTATACACGAGTCGTATCATTCCGGACCCAAACATCTTCTACAGGACCAGGGAAAAGAATTGAATCCAACTTACGATAGGAACTATTCTGATTTTTGTATACTTCCAAATATGCACCATCTCCGACAAAAGTATAACCTCCTCGTCTGAAAACATCGTCAGAATGGCCTTTGCCCCATCGCCCTAAAAGAGTCACATTCGACTGCTGGGCATGGACAGAATAGACAATCAAAAATAGATTCAACAGAACAAAAAAGTATTTACGCATACGCCAATTTCTCCTACAATCATAAAAAACAGATAAGAAGAAATACACATCATTTTTCCATTGGTGATGGAGGCACACCTAAAAGTGTTGGCACCAACGATGAACCTTCATCAGCTTCTTGAAAAGATTTCCGGGAATCATTTCCAGGTAAAAGTTCCCCTTTCTGATGCATTCTCATCCACAGTAGGCGGTTCCACGTGCTAACAAGAGCAGGGGGATTGTACGCCACTTCTGGTTTTCCTTTTGGTATTGCCTTGATCAGATTGGTTACCGCGTAATTCACCCTCACAGAATTACTATTATGAGTTGCTTCCCATATTTTAGGTACCGTCAGGTGATTCTTCGCCATCTCAAACTTTGGATCCATTTTCACTGCTTTCTCAAAATAACTCTGGGCCTTTGAGAAGCTATCCTGATCCATTGCATCAAGCCCCCGACAGTAGTCCATAAAAGCCATCATATTCTGGGTAGGAATCCGTAAGATACGTTCTCTTTCCTGAGGTGTCAGTCTAATCTCAAAGTAATCAATGACTCTGAGTACAAACTCTTTTTCCATGCGGAAAAGACGTGTAAGATTACCTTCAAAATTAGCTGTAGTGGGGCTAAACGGCATTCCGATTTCATAAATACCGGCATCCATTGTTATTTTAGGCCCTGGCATTACCATATAAGAACCTTTTATTAAAGTTCGTGCTCCCATGAGCTTCCCCAGCCTTGGAGCTGTTTTCTCATTCACAAGTCCAGTACTACTCAGTTTTAATTCTTTCATAAGATAATTTAACCGTAATCTTTCAAGAACTCTAAGCTCTTTAACCTGGGAAAGGTCTGTAATAATCATTTCGGCTAATCCCTTTTGAAGAGGCTTCCATTGAGGATCATTACTAAGACTCAAGAAATAAAGCACAGCAACGGTTTTCTCAGGCAAACTGTTGACATTCAACTGTCGTTCATTCTTAAGAGCCAACTGCACCTCTCTGGATACTTTTCTTCTGACAAGCCAATCCAGCCTCCCCATCAACACGTGATGGTAAGGATTATAATAAGGAAGAGATGTGTACCGTTTATAAACCTGAATGGCTTCATCTTCTTTACCCAAACCCTCGAGAGACATTCCCAGGTAAAATAATGCCACACCGTATGTTGGATCCTTGTTAACTACCATTTGCAGTATTTTAACAGCAGTATCGTACCTGTGCATTTGCCAATAAACACGGCCAATTCCAGTAACGGCTTCTCTATCGTAGTAAATATACCGCTTTCCCTTACGCATGTGCGGTTCAAGAAGCCGCAAATAAGCTCGGATGGCATTGGCATAATCTTCCTTAGCAAGGAATTTCTCTGCTGGCCTATATTTGAAAGTTGCACATCCTCCCAACAGTATTATGAGAAGAAGAAATGGGAGTATTTTTGATCTCATCAATAACTCCTTCTAAGTTCAGTAAACAAAATATCAAAAATAAGTTATTAAGATTATTTTCTCTCCAACAATTTCTGGACACGCATTCTGGCCTGGCGGAAGTTGGGTTCTATTACTAAAGCTTTACCATAAGATTCCATTGCCTTTTCCCACTGACCTTGATCTTCAAACTCTATCCCTTTAGAAAAAAGTACCACAGCCTTCATATCTAATTTCTGTGATTTATCTAAAGTTCGCTCTTCCACTTTTGTCATTTTGATGTTGAGATCCTTCAAAATCTTTTTGCTGAGTTTCTGTACAAGAGAAAGAACCTGTTTTGTTTTTCCAGTAACTTCCCCAGCCTTGATAACCAGTCCTGTCTCTACCTCAACAATTCTTACATCAATACGAATTTTTTTATTTAAAGTAACTATGTATCCTCCAAAAACTAGATACTGGGCACCCAAAAGTTTTCCAACTTTGATTGAACTTTCCTGCGAAACCAACCCTGATTGGGAAAGTTTTAATTCATCTAAAATGGAGCGAAGCCTTTCACGTTCAACCACGTGTATAGTTTTTATTTGACCCAATTCTGTAATCATTATTTCAGCTAATCCTCTTGAAAGAGGATTATATTCTTCCGGGTTGAGGAAGCTGTTGTTCTCAAAATCCAGAACAGCAATGGTTGGTTGAGTTGAAAAAGAGGGGATAGGAACAAACATAAACAAAAAATAAAAAGACACAACCAGGTTTAACTTTTTCATTCTCCTACCTTTGTAATTAATCTATGGAAAATAGAATAATAAAATTTTACTTAATTGTCAAGTTTTATTTCAAAATATATCGATACAAAAATCGCAATATTCATGCCTCAAAAACCATTATTATGGCTAATCTATGTGAATAAGGTTAACTCCTTAAATAGCAGTGAGATATAAAATAATGCTTCCCCTCAAATTCAAACAAAAACCGCAGTGGATGGTTTATTACAGGCCACTACAGTGAATTAAAACAGAACGCTAACTGTGTAATTAATAATGATGCTTGAAAACAAGTTGGCAATGATTTTCTCCAGTTCGTTTCACAGGAAGACACTCTCTACCTTGCACAGTACGAATTAACCGTGGCTATTGAAAATATAAAGAGGAAACTTGTTGCTGAGAAAATCAAGAGACGAAAAGTTTTTACAAGAGATTTCGAAGACACCAATGCACGGAATCAAATTAAATCAAAAACTTACTTTTGGAAAATACTTTCTATCCATCACTGCAGTCAGTGGTAAAAACAAAATCTTACTCAAAAAGTCATTTTATGTACGGTGGGGCAAACATACCGTTTTTCTTCCCAATCTAAAAGAAGCAGTTGAAACCCCCTATCTTACTTCTGGCGAACCTACTAAGTATGAAATTTGGTACTACAGGAGATTATCATCTTGTTTCTGTGGAATAGCAAGGGCTATTCTGAACAAGATAAAAAAGCCCGCCTTTCATCGGCGGGCATAACCGAAATAAGAGCAGTAAATTCTAACCGAGAACTTTCCTGAGCGCTTTCAAGATTTCCGGAAATTTTTTATCTACCAGACTATAATAAATCTGTGTTCCTTCTCTCCTGTTGCTCAGATAACCAGCCTTTTTCAAATACTTTAGTTGCTGTGATACGTACGATTGCTTTGCGCCTAAGAACTGTTGTATCTCTCCCACACGGCGTTCTCCGTCATTAAGAATATAGAGAATCTTAAGTCGCGTTGTGTTTGAGACAACCTTTAAGAATGGGATAAACTTATCACATTCGCGAATACTGCTTTTTACTTTTGCATCCATTAATAGCTCTCCTCAAATACAAGGTGTTAAACCACGATGAATGACATATATAATCTCTATGAAAATATATAAAATTATTAATTTATTGTCAAGTAAAAAATGTATTTTCGCTCATGTAATTATATATGAGGTCAGCCATCTTTTCACTTGCACGACCATCACCAAACAACATTGACTGATTGGATGAGGGCAAAAAAGTCTGAATAGCCTGGAGTATTTTTCTCGTATCGGTTCCCACCAAAATATTCCAGCCCTCTTTTACTGTCTCAATCCACTCCGTTTCCTCTCGAAGCGTAATGCACGGCACCTGATAAAAATAGGCTTCTTTCTGGACACCTCCAGAATCAGTAAGAATCTTTCTGGCATTCTTTTCTAACTGAATCATATCGAGGTAACTCACAGGATCTATAATACGAACATTTGGAGAGTTTTTCAGATGTTCAATTAAACCATAAGTTCTTAAAAAATTTTTTGTCCGTGGATGGACAGAAAAAAGTACTGTTTCCTCAGTTTCTATAAGAGCCTGAACAATTCCTTTTAAGTGATCATAAAAATCTGTACTGTTGACCCTATGAACTGTGCATAATAAATATGTTTTGGGTGTAACTCCCAAGTCAGATAAAATAGTTGAACGTTTCTCTGCAATCTTGCCGAATCGAAGGGCTGCGTCATACATGACATCACCTGTTAAATAAACTCCTTGAGTAATTCCTTCTTTCTGCAGATTGTTTACTGCTGTCTCTGTAGGACAAAAAAGCATACTGGAACAGCGGTCAGTCAAAATTCTATTTATCTCCTCTGGCATTGTACGGTTAAAACTTCGCAGTCCTGCTTCCACGTGTCCTATTGGAATATGAAGTTTTACTGCTGATAGAGCACCGGCTAAAGTCGAATTTGTGTCGCCGTAAACCAGAACAAAATTGGGTTTCTCCTTTATCAACACCTCTTCAATCCGCTCTAACATCGTGCCAGTTTGATAGCCGTGACTTCCTGAACCAACTTCCAGATTGTAATCCGGCTCTGTCAAGCCCAATTCAGTAAAGAAAATGCAGGACATATTATCATCATAATGCTGCCCTGTATGAACGAGAACCTCTTTCATTTTTTCTCTTAAAACCCTGCTGAGTGAGGCAGCCTTGATGAATTGAGGTCGTGCACCAACTATTGAAACAACTTTCAATCCCATTCCTGATTCCTTAAAAGCTGCCCATCAGGAGTATCACCGTAAGAACGTGCAGGCACACCAGCAACGACTCTGTAAGGTGGAACATCCTTGGTAACCACAGCTCCTGCACCAACCACTGCATCTTCACCTATGGTTTTCCCGGGGAGTATTGTAGCATTTGCGCCTATACGCCCACCTAATTTAACTGTTACACCTTTGAAATGTTTAAACCTTTCTTTTGACCTGCCAAGATAATTGTCATTCGTTGTTGTTACCATAGGAGCGATAAAACAGTAATCTCCAATTTCTGAATAAGCAGTTATGTAGCATCCTGTCTCAAGCTTGCATTTCTTTCCTACGGTGCTGAGGTTTTCTATAGTAACTCCTCTTCCTACGATTGTATACTCACCAACACTTACATCTTCGCGGATGGCAGCTCCATCAGCTATAAGAACATTATTACCAATAAAACATCCACGATATATAACAATCTGGGCACCTATTAAGCATTCATCTCCAATCTTTGTTGGCTTTAATTCTTCTGTACTCTGGAAAATTGACCGTTTTGCTCTCATAGGTGTTTTACCTATAACTGTGTTATCGTCAATACGAACACGGTTACCAATAACAGTTCCTTCATGTATTACTACATTCGAACCAATTGTACAATTCTCACCAATGACAACATTTTTTCCAATCACAGCAAAGTGCCCTATCTCTGTTCCATTTCCAATCTTGGCTGTCGTGTCAATGTATTGTATTTTGTCCATATTTTCCTCCAATACGCCTTAATTCCTATTTTTACACCCCCTATATCTCCATTCAAAGGAGGATTCTTTCTGTCAAATTTGTTAATCTTAACCATATCTTTTGACTATCCGAGATCGTTTCAGAGATAAACGAAGTGGTCTCTGAAACGATCTCCCAAGGATACTATCTCCTCAAGAGATGGCATCCCTACTTCTTTGAACAGATGTGCGACGCACTTCTAAAGTGCATCGCACATAGCATAAATGCCTTTTATTTCTCTTGAGTCGTAGCGTTTGCCCCACCATTACCCCATAAAATCCTTACGGATTAACTCCGCTAGATTTTCCCGGATTTAAGGCGTAAGCCTTTTATTTCGTTTTTGAATTTAACAACCTTCTCTCGTATCTGAGCATTCACCAGTTCATTTTAAGAGTAAAAATAAGTTCATTCCAGTTCCGATTATTCCCATAAATATTTTTCCAGTTTGTCATCCAGACTCTGGCTATTTCAGTCTGGAATCTAACATCCCGAACAATTTCCCACTCAACATCTGCACTGAGACGTTTTTTGTGCTCTACAACACCAGCTAAGAAATGTTTCTTTGTGCCTTCTTCTTCCCTGTGAGGTGTATGTCTGTTGCTTCTACCATGCCTTATTGATGAAAAAGCTATGGTTGTTGCCAAGGCAAGACTGAAATGATGTTCAGTCTGCAGAAAAAGTCCATCAGAGTTTGGTTCCAGAAAATGACCTAATCCAAAGTTGTAGTGTTCGTAAACATTGACTGAATCCTGATGAGTGTAAACGTAAGGTTCGATACGTGTGTATTCCCACCGTGCTTCTGTATCACGTAAAGTTAAGGGATTAACCCAGTATCCTCCAACAGTAAAAGCTAACTTGTTTCCCCAGAAATTGGAGAAAACTTCCCACGGAGCAAAAATATCATCAATAAAAAATTCGGTATAGAGTTTTAGATTATGGATTCGATTTATATCAAAATCAAAACCCAATGCCACATTGTCACGATCCCCAAGCGTATGTTCTGCTATTAAATAGGGAATGAGAGGATTGAGATATGCCATTTCCATACCACGGTTGCCATAGATAACCACTTCACCCAGACCCATGTCAACCCCTCTGACAAGTGAAATTTCAAGACGGTGTGCTGAAATCCACTTATGAGGATAATCACTTCGCAGCGCCCCATGGAACCAGGTAAAAGTAGCAGTCCCTATATCTCCTGTAATTTTTATTAGATCAAAAGAGGGAGCCAGCCCCGAAATCATCAATCCCCCAGAGAAGGAAGGCCCCCATTGAACATTGTCACGCCCAAACTGGAAGTGAAATCCTCTCCAGTTTAGAGTAAAATAACTATCAGACATATCCCATGTAGCCATGCTGCTATCATGGCTGACATTTTGAGGATAACCTTTAGAAGCCTGGTAATGCTGCGTGTACTTACGAGATCCCCATTCGGCAAAGATTCTGCTGTCCGAATAGAATCCAAGTCCCCTGACCGAACCCCGAATAATTCCTCCGTAATAAGGAGAAACTACTTGTCTCTCCTCTTTTTTGGCTTTTCTATTTCTCAACGTGACATTGCCACCTCCCACCACATCGATATGAATAAACCCTGATTTCCCCTGCCAGGAATAAAAATGAGGTTCTCGTTCATTTTTCTTAATAGTAATTCCCCTGTTCTTCAACTCATCCCAGAATTCTCCTTTCAACCGTTCAAGCATATCCTTCTCTACTTTTGAGAGTGCCTCTGGATGGTTCTTAGCATAAGTATCAATCTCCTGTACACAGCGAGCCATTTTCATGCGAGTGAAGGGGCGGCTGTCAATACGCAATTTGGTCAGTATCCCCCTGGTTTCCATCCGCTCTAAAAACTGATAAGCCCAATGGTCAAGAGGAAGGTTCACTGATTGCGATTGAAGAGTTGAGAACCAAAAAAAAGAAATCAGAATGGCAATAAAAACTTTTCTGCTCAAATGGCAAACCTATTTTTTACTAACGTTATCTTTGATTTCCAGAACAAGCTCAACGCCAGTCTCAGGCGAACTGGAATCGTCTGCTCCTACAATAAATCGGCCGTTAAGAGAAGCTAAAAAGTAACCATGATACGAAGTCTTAGCACCAAAATTATCTTTACCAAGTTTATTCAAACGAAAAACGGTTTCATCCGACTTCTTAAAAAAATCTCTGAGTTTTCCAAAAGCTGTTTTAGCAGCACCATGATTCTCAAAAAAAACAATAAATCCAGTTACCTCTTTCCCTTTTATTCTGTAACGAGCTTCTAAGCCTCCCGGTAAAAAAGCATGGTTTAACATATTCTTCCTGGCGTATCTTAGTGTCTTATCTATTTGATTTTTAGGGGGGAGACGATTCAGTGTTGACGGCGGTTCTGCTGGCTCTTTGATCCGTTCTGAAACTTTTTGGGCAACAGTCCGCATAGCATTTTTTATTTTATTTGAGGCAGCTCCGGCTTTGAGTTCCACAACGTATTTGCCCTGGTAAAATTTAATACTAAAATCGGAGACAGTGGCTTCAGTACCTATCTTTTCATAGTTATAATCAGGATACCTGTAATTTGAATAGAGTCCAAAGGCAGAGAGAGGTGTTCCCATATCATAAATATCAACCACAAATGAGGTGTCATCAACATTGCCCCAGAAATAGGTAAGCGTTGCCAATTCCTTAAAATCATAAGAGAGATAGAGCTCTGCTTCTCCATCTATGTATTCATACAAATTATCTGGATTGTAATGGACAGGCATTTTGAACCAGCTCCAGCCTTTCTCAAAACCGGGTCCCGGAAAAAGCTGATCCAGTCCAGTCTGCGGTTTTTCACAGGAAAGAAAAAGGATTATAGATACAAAGGAAAAATAGAAAATTTTCCGAATCATTAAACCTCCTTTAAGACAAAAGTGCCTAATGCTTGCATCATTTTTTGTCTAATGTTTAGTCCAAACTTACATTTGACCACACAACTATTACAATCTCTACACACATCCGGCCTTTTCTTAGAAGGGATATTCATGTATGTTTCAAATGCAAGTCTGGGATCGTTATACCCCTCAAAATACATTAAAGAGCGGTTCACATCCAGTATATCAACACCATGAGGGCAAAGATCCTTACACCCGTCGCACATTCTGCATAATGTCTTGTCGATGGCTTTTCCATAACGATGCAATGTTTTGCGATCATGCCAGCCCATTTTTGAATCCATTACCTGAACATTTTCCTTTAACTGTGCATAGGTTACCATACTGGGAATCGTCGTCGCTACACCAGGATTTTGCAAAACCCATTTCAAAGCAGCTTGATGAGGACTCAAATTCCCCATTTCATGCTTTTTGTAACCTCCTGCCTGAGTTTTCATGGCAACAATTCCAATCCCAGCTTTTTCCGCTTCTTGGATAGCAGTGCCAAGTTCTTCAGGAGATTTAAAATTATAAGCTACCAGAATCATGTCGTAGAAATTCATCTGTATGGCTGTCTTTAAAAGTTCCGCTTGATTCCGATGTGTTGTAAAACCAATAAAACGAGCTTTCCCCTCTTTCTTCATTTTCTGGAGAGCTTCCATAGCATTTTTGTTTTTGATCTGGTTAACCTCACTGAGGTCGTGAAGTTGAATTACATCCACATAATCTGTTTGAAGGGATTTTAAACTTGCTTCTAAGGAAGCCATCATAGTTGGTACTTTATTAATATGTACTTTAGTGGCGATGAATGTATCCTTCCTTCGAGTTTTTAGTACCTTCCCCACTACTATTTCGTTATAACCATCCATATAGCAGTGAGCAGTATCAATATAATTTATACCGTAATCTAAAGCCTGATGAATAACAGCAGGGTCGCGCGTACGCATTGCTCCATACCCAATAATTGATACTTTAAGACCGGTTTTTCCCAGTATGCGATACTCAACCGTTTTCTTTTTTCTGTTCTTTTCGTTGGCAATAAAAGTCCCAAATTGTCTTGTTCTCTTCGTAAGAGGCAAAATCAATCCAACCGCTGCTATAGATTTTGCTCCGTTTGTTAAAAACGTTCTACGGCTCAGTGAACTATGCTTAGTTTTCATAAGACATTACCTATTTTTTTGATTCAAACTCCTGCGAAATTTTTTGGGTTCGACGTATGGCAGCCTGACAGCGTCTCATCCAACGCATTCGCAACACAACTGCATCAGGATCAGTGATCTTAACTTTTCTCCAGGCATCCACTTCTTCTTTCAAAAGTTCTGCCCAATCTGAAGCCTGTTTTACTATGGAAGCAAGCAACTTATTCTGATCCTGACTGCGGTAAAGATCTATCTGAACCAAACGGATAAGTACTAAGGTATAAGTTTTCAAAGTACGTAAACCATTCCAGGTATACGTTTCCGACGGCGAAACCATGTTTTTAGAGAGCAACTGATCAGCAGAATAAAAACCGTCTAACGCTATAGCGTAGTGTTTTTTTAGCCAGCTTCTTGCTGCCTCCTGCATTTTTTCCTGATATGAGGAGACAATTTTTTCAAAAGAATCTTGCTGACCAAGAGCCTTCTCTCCGTTTAGCCAGAGTAGACTTACACATAAAACTACTGTCCAAAAATGGATTGAAATCTTTGAAAATATTTTGGAGTTTTGGATATTCAAAATATCAACTTCTTGCCTTAGTTCCTATTTCTAAATCACCCTATAATTTCCCTTCCCCACTTTGTCTCCCTTGAGGGAATATATAAAACAGAAAACGAGAGGGG
>CAZPNF010000020.1:0-11685 GCA_964587715.1 uncultured bacterium
CTGCAAAATCGGTTGTGGTATCAATATTGTGAGCCTTAAAAGCAACAATATCACCAAACACTGCACCTCCCAACATGAAGTATAAAAACTTAAATTTGCTGCCACTTTTTTGAAGTTTAGCATCGACCGCAAAAACATATCCTTCCCCTTCTAATCCATTCGGATAGTCTTTTGTCATTTCCCAAATAATTTCTTTTCCATTACCCGGTGTAATATTCTTACCCACATTTCCACGAAGCGCTTCTGGTTTTATTTGAAATGTTACACCATAATCATCAGAGAGCGATAGATCCACTTTATATTTTTTATTCAATTTACCATCCAAATCGTATCGGATGATGATTAATTCATCCTTTTGGGTGAATGTGACATTTCTAACTTTGACATCCTGGGCATGTATTTGACTAACTGTTATTACAAAAAGAATAATTGGGATAATACGTTTGAAAAAAAACATTTTATGCCCCTCCTATTGTTGCCTTGACATAATGTATGAAATATAATAATTCAATGTTGATTTATCAAGTGGTTTATAGGCTTTATAACACATTAGTTTCGTTGTCTCGTTCCCAGTCTTCGATTGGGAACGCTTTATGGAGAGGCTGGAGCCTCCGTTATTCGCTCCCAGTCCGGAGACTGGGGGCGAGATTATTTAGCCACCCCTCCCCCACTCGTTGAAAAAAACAATCTCTTCCATCGATTTCCGTTTCTGGGGATTGGGTTTCCATTCAGAACTGGGGTATCCCACTGCCACCAACTCACACACCTTAACTCCTCTCGGAATCTGAAAAAATTTCTGAGCCCTTTTCACATGAAACCATCCGATCCAGCAGGTCCCCAATCCCAACTCGTGGGCTTGAAGAACAAAATGTTCACCAGCAATGCCCACGTCCAAGAGATAGTACGGAATACCCTGGAAGAGCTTGCCCATCCTGTGGACCAGAAAGTTGAGATCGGCAAGGATAACTACAATCACGGGTGCCTTCATGGCCCAGCGCGTGACCCGGTAAACGCCGGAAAAAACCACCCTGCCAAATCTCTCCTTCACCTCAGGATCATCCAGAACGATAAACCGCCACGGCTGCACATTGTCCGCCGAAGGAGCCAAACGTGCAGCCTCAATGCACGAAAGGATCTTCTCCCGCTCCACTGGGCGGGTGTCAAACTTCCGAACACTCCGTCTTTCTCGGATGATTTGCAACACCTTCAAATCCGTAGCCAAGGATTCAACCCTCCTGAAGTGTTCCCACCAAATGCGTGATCTTCCTTATTCCCTTTTCTTCGCAGTACCGTTCGATTCCACGAAGGATTCCCACGGCGCCATTGTCTCGTTCCCTGTCTTTGACCGGGAACGCCTTATGTGGAGGCTATAGCCTCCGTTATTCGCTCCCAGTCCGGAGACTGGGAGCGAGATTACCACCATGACGTATAAAAACACAACCCATTTTTTCAAGGATTTTTATTAGGTCTATCCGTTTCATGCGACCTGAAGCTCACCAACTTTATGAACATTTGGTATACTACCACTTGTCAATTCATTATAAATATCTTTTAAATTATCCATAAGTTCTTGTAAGGATTCGCCCTGAGTTCTATAATCAGGGAATTCTTCAAGCCAACCGATGAACATATCATCTTCTTGATAATAGATAAATTTTTTAGTCATCATAATATTCCTCCATTTTATAGACAGAACGACCTGCATCAGTTGCCGAAACCATGCGGAGCACTGAACTATCAGATTTTAAATTAACTTCATGCGGACATCCAGCCAATCGGATTCGCACAGGGCGGTTTCGTTATCTCGTTCCCAGTCTTCGACTGGAAATGCCTTATGGGAAGGCTGGAGCCTCCAATATTCGCTCCCAGTCTGGAGACTGGGAGCGAGAGTAAAGTCCAGAACCTAATTTAAATTCTAATTTTTAAACTTTGCCAGTATATCCTTCACTGCATCTTTATGAACCATAAACGTCAACATCTTGAGTTTCACCCAATCATCCCGGAAGAAGTAGTAACCTTTAAACTTACCCTTGTAAGCACTTGAAGCCGAATCTTTAGTTAGAAACCAATCATGACCTTTGTAGTGGGTGTAACCCACCAGATGAATACCGTGGTCATCTGTGGATGTGTGATTATACCAGCGAAATTCCCGTGAATCCTGATTAATGTATTTTGCAGGAATATCGAATGTTGGGATAATCGAAACATCGGCCTCGCCATTTCGCCCGGGGTCAGAAACATCGCCGCCAATAGTAATGGAATATCCATTTTTAATTGCTCTCGTAATGGCGTTGTACCAGACATCCAGCGGTACATTGTAATATTCCTTGCAGTGCCACCAGTTATCCGGCACCTTGTATTCACCTTTTGTATAAAAAGGCAGATACTTAAATGACATTAAACTGACATAATCATCAAGCGGCAGATCAACAACCCTGTCGGCAAATTCTTTGGGAGTCATTTCTTGACCATCAACAGTAATCGTTTCAGGCGGTTTATCCATATATTTGTTAAGAATCATCTTAACATTTGCCAGAGCTATATCCTCGTCCCAGTACCCGTTCTTTTTGATGAAGTGAAGGTAGTTGCGAAGCTCTTTCACCATTTTGCTGTGATTGTATTTTTCCTCACCGGGAAGGAGTCCGTTGTAATCCGACTCCCGGACAATGCCGTATTGTTTAATTCGATTGATCACAGCGTCGTCTTCGGATCCTTCACCAAAAGCAGACTTTCCTTTTTCGCGGATGTAGCGTGTGGCTTTCTCAACATATTCCCAGTAAACGGTGTACATCTCAGAAAGTTTGATCTTCTTCTTGTGAATCCGATAAATCTCTGATTCCAGAAATGAGGTTGAGGAGAAGCACCAGCACGTTCCGGTTGTATCCTGCCTGATGGGCGGAAAATGAAACACTTGCTGAAAAGCTTTTGGTGAAGGCGGTTTCTGGATTCTGGAAAAATCCATGGTCAGAACAGTATCAGGCTTCCCATAGAAATTTTTTGTTGGTTTGTAAAAATTTTTGTCCTGGGCAAAGGTAAAAGTAGCGAACAGTACCACTGCCAGAACAAGACCAAGAACTTGTGTTAACCTGCGCATGACTAATCCTCCTTATTTTGTTTTCATACCGATTAAAAACTCTTTAAAATCTTTATACTCTCTTGTTATTTTTATCGATTTTTTCTCTCTATCTAAAAACTTTTTTAACCTCTCAGGAATCTCTATCTCCTTTCCTGCTGCAGACTGCACCGTATTCAGAAACTTTGCAGGATGAGCAGTTTCCAGAAAAACACCCATCAGGTTTTTCTCCCTGCTCTCTTCGATAAATCTTTTTAATCCAAGATAACCAACTGCACCGTGAGGATCAAGAATATATTTGTACTTTTTATAAAACTCCGCGATCGCCTCTATTGTTTCTCCATCACTGAAACTGAAGCTTTTTATATCCTCTCTCATATTTCCTAAATCGTAGTTGTAAATATCCTGGAGTCTTTCAAAGTTGCTGGGATTCCCTACATCCATTGCATTGGAAATTGTTTTAATTGTTGGTCGAGGTTTAAACTCGCCAGTTCTTAAATAGTCAGTAAAAGTAGAATTAACATTTGTAGAGGCAACAAACCTGCGGACAGGAAGCCCCATTTTTTTTGCAATTATGCCGCCTGTAAGATTACCGAGATTCCCGCTTGGGACAGAGATTGCCAGAGCTTTATTTCTCTTTTTCAACTGACCATAAGCATAAAAATAATAAAATGATTGCGGAATTAATCTTGCTATGTTAATAGAATTTGCTGAAGTGAGCATTATTTTGCTGTTGAGTTCTCTGTCCACGAATGCAGTTTTAACGAGACGCTGGCAGTCATCAAAATTTCCATCTACTTCAAGTGGTGTGATATTGCTGCCCATTGCTGTAAGCTGTTTTTCCTGAATGGTACTGACTTTACCAGAGGGATAGAGAAGTACCACATTTATGCCCGGGACTCTGTAGAAACCACTTGCCACTGCACTTCCTGTATCTCCAGAAGTTGCAACAAGAACGTAAAGTTTTTTGCCTGTATCTTTGACAAAATATGCCATCAATCTTGACATGAATCTTGCCCCAAAATCTTTAAAGGCAAGTGTCGGGCCGTGAAAAAGTTCAAGCACAGCTATTTCATCAGAAAAAACCTTTACAGGAGCATCAAAGTTTATCGCTTCTTCAACAATTTCATTTATAATGTTGGATGGTATATCGTCAAGAAATTTTTCAGCTACTGTTTTAGCAATCTGTTTCAGCGACAGGTTCTCTATTTCATCAAAAAAATCCTTTTCAAGTTTAGCGAACTCTTCAGGCATGTAGAGGCCGCCGTCTTCCGGCATTCCAGTAAGAACAGCCTCTTTTAGAGAAACTTTTTTTGTTATGTCTTTTGTACTGTAAAATTTCATTTTATTTTTCTCTAAGGATTCTCAGTCCTTTATTATTGATTTTAGATATATAAACTTCATTCCCGATAGATTTTTCATTATAAAAAGATTTTAGAATTCTTGAAACCTTTGCTGCCGTTTTCTGATTCGAACAAAAAGCAAATATCGAGGGCCCAGAACCTGAAATTCCGCATCCAACAGCACCATTTTTTTCTGCAATGTTTTTAGCCTCAAAAAAGTGCGGTATTAACTTTCCCCTTACCGGCTCTGCTACAAAATCTTCCATACTTCTTTTGATCAAATCGTAATCGCCAGTATAAATTCCAGAGATAAAAGCACCGAGATTTCCCCACTGTGCTACTGCTTTTTTAAGGGGAATTTTTTCAGGGAGAATCTTTCTTGCCTCTTCTGTTCTAATTTCGATATGCGGATGAATCAGCACCATATAAATATTTTCAGGGAATGGAAGTTTTATAATATCAAGGGGATCATAACTTCTTATCAAAACAAGTCCGCCGAGAAGCGCAGGAGCCACATTGTCAGCATGGGCAGCTCCGCAGGCAACTCTCTCAGCCTCCATTGCAAATGGCAGCATCTCTCCGGGGCGCAGCTTGTCTCCCATGAGATAATTAATTCCCCACAATGCTGCTGCTGCACTTGCACCGCTTGAACCCATCCCGCTACCCAGTGGAAGATTCTTTTCTATTTCAATCTCCACCCCTGCTTCTAAATCCAGGTGGTTAAGGTACTCAATCACAGCAACTCCTGCTGTATTTTTTTGAGGATCATAAGGCAATTTGCCGTGATCACCAATGATTTTTTTTATTACAACTCCGGGATTTTCCACCAACCGCACTGTGACAATATCCCCGGGATTATCAAGAGCAAGTCCAAGAACATCAAATCCGCATGAGAGATTTGCAATTGTTGCAGGAGCAAAAACTTTTACTTCTTTAATTTTGCTCTTCTCGGTTTTTTTCATTTTGTCTATTTCTAAATTTTTAGCACTTTGGAGATCATTATCGGGATTGTTCCAGAGATAAGCGGAACGATCTCTGGAATCCTGCTGAGAGAAACGAAAAAACTTTCTTCCCCCACCCCAGATGCTTCGACGAGCTCAGCATAACACCTTCCATTCGTGGATCACTAAATTTGCCAAAATCTAGTATAGTTTTTTAACTTTTAACTTTTAACTTTCAACTTCTAACTTTATCTATTTATAAAAATTTGCAACTCTCACAATATCCGCAAGAACACCTGCTGCCGTTACTTCTGCACCTGCTCCAGCTCCTCTTATAACAAGAGGCATTGGTCTGTATCTTTCTGTTGTAAAAGAGATAACATTATCATTCCCGCTCATTGAGTGGAAAGGATGAAATCTGTCAACAGTTTTCAATCCAACCTTCGGCTTTTTGTTTTTCTGGTACTCTCCTATGAACCGCAGTACTTTACCTTTTTCTTCAGCCTCTTTACTCATCAAGTAAAAGTAATTATCAAATTTCTCTAACTCGCTGAAAAACTCTTCCACAGATTTTGCCTTGATACATTCTTCAGGTAGAAAACTTCTAAATTTAATATCGTTCAATTCTATGGCTTTCCCTGTTTCTCTTACAAGAATCAGTAATTTCCTCGCAACATCGATTCCACTTAAATCAATTTTCGGGTCAGGTTCGGTGTAACCTTTTCTCACTGCTTCTTTCACTACATCGCTGAATTTCTTTTCACCAGTAAAATTGTTAAAAATGTAACTGAGAGTCCCGGAAAATATACCTTCGATCTCTATAATATTATCTCCGCTAACCATTAAATCTCTTAACGTATTAATTACGGGTAATCCTGCCCCAACATTTGTTTCGTATAAAAACATTACGTTGTGCTTTGCGGCAGCTTCCCTGAGTTCTTTATATTTTTTGTAAGATCCGATATTGGACAACTTATTAGATGTTACAATTGAAATGCTTGCCTCAAAAATTCTCTCGTAAAAGTCAACTACTTCACTACTGGCAGTGCAATCTACAAAAATGGAATTGGGTAAGTTTAAACTGATAAGCTCTTTTACAAATTCTTTCAGAGACGCTCTTTTCTCTGAATTAGACAGCAGTTCTCTCCACTCCGATACATCAACTCCTTTTTCATCAATAATCATCTTTCTAGTATTTGTAATACCCACTATGTTCATTTCAAGACGTTGTGTGCGCTTAAAATTTTCAAGTTGATTATTAATCATTTTCAACAATGTTGAACCTATCAATCCAGTACCAACAATGAAGATGTGAATTGTTTTCGTGTCTGATAGAAAAAATGCTTCGTGGATCGCATTAAGGGCTTTTGTTTCGTCTTTCTTGTAAACAACAACAGAAATGTTTAATTCAGAAGAACCTTGAGCTATTGCTACAACGTTGATACCGTTTTTCCCGAGGGCATTAAACAGTCTTCCAGAAATGCCGGGAGTTGACCTCATGTTTTCACCGACTACTGCCACAATGGACAACTCTTTTTCGATGATCACTCCATCCACTATATGAGCTTTTATTTCCAGTTCAAACTCTTTTTCTATCAATTTCTTTGCAAGGGAAGCTGCATCTGGAAGTACTGCTACACAGATAGAATGCTCTGATGATGCCTGGCTTATCAGTATTACGTTGATATTTGCTCCAGCTAATGCACCAAACAGCCTTCTTGAAATTCCTGACACACCTATCATCCCGCTTCCCTGAAGCCTCAGGAGAGAAATATCACTTATTGATGAAATCCCTGTTACCGGGGAACGAAAACTCTTTTTTTTCTTTTTTATAACTGTACCGGAGAAATCGGGTTTAAACGTATTCAATATTTTTATGGGGATACTTTTTACCAATGCAGGCTGGATAGCAGGGGGATTAAGCACCTTCGCACCAAAATGGGACAGTTCCATTGCCTCTTCGTAGCTGAGTTCTTCTATGGAAAAAGCCTTTGGAACCTTTCTCGGATCAGCAGTCATTACGCCGTCTACATCGGTCCAGATTTGAATTTTGTTTACATTTAAAACATTGCCAATGATCGATGCAGTATAATCGGATCCGCCTCTTCCAAGAGTTGTGGCAATTCCTTCATCTGTTGAAGCAATAAAACCTGTAACAATTGTAATGGTTCTGGATTTTGTAAAATAGCTCTTGATTCTTTTTGCTGTTTCTTCAAAATTGACCCTTGCGTTTCCAAAATTGTCATCTGTTACAATTATGTTTCTCGCATCTAAAAACTCAGTGTCGAGCCCAAGTGATTTACAATATCCATTCAAAATAAGAGCTGGCAGCCTTTCGCCAAAACTTAGCATTAGATCAAGAGATTTGTTGGTCAATTCCCTGAGAAGAAAAACACCCTTTACAATTCCCCAAAGCTCATTAAAAATTTCTTCAACATCTTTTTTAAGAGTATCTTTGTTCTTATTATTACCAAACAGTACATCAATCATCCGGCAATGAAGAGCTTTCAGTTCATCGAGCTGCGGTTTGTAAGGGATTTCTCTTGACCTTGCAATCTGAGCAATGCTGGCCAACCTGTCAGTAACTCCTGAAAAAGCAGACACTACAATCCACAGAGCAGGTTCTTTGGTATAGGCCTGCCGGATGATTTCTACAACTCCTTTTACGGCCTGAGGACTGCCCAGAGACGTACCGCCGAATTTTAAAACTTTCATAATTTGCATTCCCAAAGGTAGGTGGTAAGAGGGTTAAAAAACCCGACCATGGACGTAGTGAAATTTTCAGCCCATGCATGCATGGAAGGTCCTAAAAAATCGAATATCGCACCAATGCCCATTGAGTAAGCAAGAATTTTGGCATGAGACCCACCTTTTTCACCAGTCATCAGGATTTCGGTTGTAGCTGTGGCTTCAGGAAAAGGAAGCTTCCCGTGCATCTCAGATACAAAGTAGCGGCGAAAGGGGATGAGAAACAGCACGCCTATACGGGCAAGCATAGCCGAGAACCCAACAGCGAGAATAGCAATCGGAATTGCTGTTTCTATACCCTGACCCAATTTCAGCGCAATGTAAGCAGCAGCCATTGAAAAGATGACGGTTATGGCAAATCCAAACATTACGGATCGAGCTGTTACTTCTAAGACCCCTTTTTCTTGATGAATTACAGGTGTGTAAGTCTCACCGGGTCTTAATTCACGACGGGCATTTTCCGGAAGCTGGAGCTCTTTTTCAGACATACCAATCTCCTTCAATTAGCATGGGAAAGAATGTTGGTTTAAATTATTTTTAAATTGTCATAAAATAAGTAAGATTTTTAAAAAATAAAAGAGAAAAAATAAACGAAAGCACTGCTCCTTTAGGAATAAGGATCAGTTCATGCTTGCTGCCATCGAAGTAACCAGATACATAAATATAGAAAAGGCTACTAATGCATCTCCTGAGAATCCTACAATAAAATTGCCTAATACACTGTCCCAAGAAAAGTACCTTTCAATCTTTCATTGTGATCTGTTACAACTATTACTGTATCGTTTATATCCGGGGTAATCATACCAGGGTTACTATCCTTGAACTTTTTATACAAATTATAATATTTAAACGGATCATGCCTGAAAACACCAATAAACGAGCCCTGAAGAACTTTGCCGCTCTTTTTTGTGATTTCAACTTTATCACCCACACTAATCTTAATAAGCCATGCGGGTAAGAAAAGTACCAGCAGTATTCTATATTTTTTATTTCTCATCTGGACTCGCCTTGACTCTTGAAAAATATTATGGAAATAGCCCTTAAATCCACTGGGGTAGTTTTAAAAGGTTATTTAACCAAAAGACATTTCTTAAATTCAATTTTCCCATTGATATTGAGCCGATAAAAATAGAGCCCACTTGGCAGATTTTCTGCATTAAAATTAACACGATATTCTCCTGACTCCATTTTATTATCGAGAAGTGTTTCAACCCCTTTTCCACACACATCAAATACTTTTAGAGAAACTGCAGCGGATCTATCAACAGCAAACCTGATGGCTGTAGTGGAATTGAATGGATTGGGATAGTTTTGCTCCAGATGGAATGATAGAGACTTTTTGGAGGTGTGGGAAACCCATGTACCGGACTCGTAAGCAATTGCTGCATCGAATATTTCCTTTACGAACTGAGGAGCTACCAACTCAGTAGCAGCCGAGTTAGGATGGCTGTCCTCTTTATCAGAGGCATACTGGAGTGGAAGTTTACCACTGCTGTCAGCAAGTTTATGGAAAAAATCAAAAACATAAACATTTGGTGGGAAAGAGCCAAAAACAGAGTCATTCCCGGTGGCGAGTGTGTCTTTTGCCCAGCGGCAAAATTGATCCGAGAGAATAGCTTCCTCATCACTCGTCGCATTGGCTACCAGAGGTGCATTCGTCCAGATAACAAAAAAGTTTTCAGGATGTTTGGCCATAACTTTTACAATGCTCCGCCAGTGCCATTTATAATTGTAGATGGTCTTATCTTCGGGATTCAATGTATCCGACGAACTGCCAACATTCCAGATTCTTGAAGAAGGGAAACATGATTTTATAACAACTATTTTGTTTCCCCCCAGAATTGGTCGTATATCATTGCTGGCATCTCTATTATAAAAAATATTGTGCCAGGTTGCCCATTCATTATCACTGTCTGGCCACCATTGTTCTGTCAGGGAAACAGTATTATCCCCTGTTAATCCATTGTCTGAATTATATTTGACTATTTCCTGTGGCACACTGGTATTACTGCCATTAGGGCCCCAAATACACTCACCAGTTGAATGGTGCAAAAATATTCCACTTCTGAATTTTTGTGTTTGACTAAACAGCGTAGCTGTTACTACACAAAAAAACAGAAGGGATAAGAAAATATGTTTTCTCACGGCTTTTCTCCTCTTTAAATTGATATTTCTTCTAGTCTTCCAATATGTTCTTTAACTGAACTTCTTCCGACTCACCAAAAACACGGTAGTATCTTTCTACAAATTCTTTTAGACTGTAAGAATGGCTTTGAGGGCCCTCTGTTTCCAGAACATAAGTAGCAGCTAAGCTGCCCATCCTGCCTGCAGTCTCTAAGGAAAATCCGTGGATCAATCCTTTAACAAAACCTGCTCTGTAAGCATCACCAACACCAGTAGGATCAAGAACCTGCACAGGCGGAACAACAGGAATTTCTATCTCACTCTCTCTTGTATGGATAACTGAGCCTTCTCCACCTCTGGTTACAATGACAATTTCTGATAGTTCCAATATCTCCTCAATCCTTAGATTTGTTTTTTTTCTGAACATTTCAAATTCATAATTATTGAGGATAAATACCTTTGCCCCACGAATTCCGTCTCTTAACACATCACCGCTCAATACAACAATCTGCTGGCCAGGATCATAGATGAAGGGGATTCTCATTTCCTGACACTCTTTTGTGTAGTTTACCATGGCCTCAGGATCATTTGGAGAAATAATTACCAGCGTTTCGCTATTAAGCCCCAATTCTTTTAGAGAAATATCCTTTGCAAATTTCATTGCTCCCGGGTAAAAAGAAGCAATTTGATTCCCATCCTGATCTGAATTTGCAAAAAAAGAAGCTGTGTATTCCTCCTCTATTATTTTGACACCAGAGATATCAACGCCTGCTTTCTTCAGGGCGACACAGTACTCTTCAAAGTCTTTTCCTACTGCTCCAACAAGCAGCGGTGATTCTCCCAGAAGCGAAAGGTTATAGGCAATGTTAGCAGCGCACCCTCCTCTTCTTTTGTTAAGAGAGTCTACCAAAAAGCTGACACTGATAGAATCCAACTTATCAGCTAAAAAATGATCGGAAAATTTTCCTGGAAAGGACATGAGATAATCAAATGCAATGGATCCTGTGACAATAAGCTTCATATTTCAATTCTCCTTTACATTGCGGATGATACGATCATAATACCCACGCTGCCAATGAATCCCACAATCATTTTTGATAATAATTTGACCCGTGGACCGTTTGGTTTTAGTAGGGGCGACCGTCCGGTCGCCCCTACAATATCATCATTACCCGTATGACCATGTGTTTCCACAATCCAGACAATGCCGTGAAAATGGTTGGGCATTACGATAAATGAATCCAAACAAATTTCCGTCCGGATGGATTCTGATCGACGCCATTCTTCCATTACAATTTTACCCAATCCGTTTAAAACCGTCTTCTCATTTACCACATCGCCAAACAGACATTCGTGGTTGTAGGTACAAAGGGTCACAAAATAAGCACCTGGGGCAGAATAATCATACCCTTTCAAGCGGATGGATTTGCGGTGATGTTTTTCAGAACGATAAATC
>CAZPNF010000021.1:0-11496 GCA_964587715.1 uncultured bacterium
CAACACATCTGCTGTCATAGGCAAAATCGAAAACGAACTTTCAAAATATGGAGTTATCAACCCTGAACTTCCCATCATAGTTCTTGATCATGTAATTCCTGCTGCCACTGAAAAAATTGCAGCAGGTCACAAAAAGATCCGCTCTTTTGTGAAGCAATATGGGATAAAGAACTTCTTCGACATTGGCGAAGGAATCTGTCATCAGATCGTCTATGAAAAAGGCTTTGCAATTCCCGGAAGTCTCATTCTGGGAAGTGATTCCCACACATGTTCCTACGGTGCAGTGGGAGCTTTTTCGTCTGGCATCGATCGGACTGAAGCTGCAGCATTAATGTTAACAGGTGAGACCTGGCTCAAAGTTCCTCCTACAATAAAAATTATCTTTAAAGGTAAACTCAAACCACTTGTTTCTGCCAAAGACCTGATACTTACAATTATTGGAGATATCGGTGCTGACGGTGCTACATATTGCGCAGTGGAATTTCATGGAGACATCGAAAATCTCTCTATGGATGAGCGTTTTACCATTTCCAACATGGGTGTTGAAATGGGGGCAAAAATTGCTGTTTTCCCGGTTGACAAAATAACTGAAGATTTCCTGAAAGAACGAGGAGTTTTACCTGACAGCTACAATGCGGTCTGGGCAGACCCCGATGCTTCGTATATCAAGGAATATACGTACGATTTGACAGAAATTGAACCTGTTGTTGCCTGTCCCCACACAGTGGACAACGTAAAAAAAATATCCGAGGTACAGGGAACAAAAATAGATCAGTGTTTTATCGGCACCTGTACAAACGGCCGGTTGAGCGATCTCAGAGAGGCTGCAAAAATTCTTGAAGGTAAAAAAATATCTCCTGACACCCGGCTGCTGATCCTACCAGCATCCAGGTCGATTCTCAGAGAAGCCATAAAAGAAGGATTAATCGAGACTTTCATCAAAGCCGGAGGACTACTTCTCCCCCCTGGATGTGGACCCTGCCTCGGAGCTCATCAGGGAGTACTGGCTCCAGGAGAGAAATGTTTGTCAACTGCAAACAGGAATTTCAAAGGACGTATGGGTTCAAAAGAGGCTGAAATCTACATGGCAAGCCCTGCTACTGTTGCAACATCTGCAGTGAGAGGCAGAATTGTTGACCCGAGGAAGGAGGCGTGAAATGAAGATATGGCGATACGGAAACGACATCAACACAGACATGCTCTTTCCCGGAAAATACACCTACACCTACAGCACTCCGGATGAAATTAAACCGCATCTTTTAGAAGATCTTGATTCAGACTTTGCTGAAAATGTTCAGGAAGGCGATATTATTTTTGCCGGCAGAAATTTTGGGTGTGGAAGTTCAAGGGAGCAGCCTGTCCTCGGATTCAAAGCAGTTGGCATACAGGCAGTTGTGGCAGAAAGCTTTGCCAGAATTTTTTATCGAGCAGCTATTAACCAGGGTCTGCTTCTTATCGAATGTTCGGATGCAGTTAAAGCTTATCACGAAGGCGACAATGTTGTAATAGATCCTTCCAGCGGAACAATAAAAATCGGCAACAAAAGATTCTCATTTCCAAAATTACCACGAGAAATAATGGAAATCAAAAAAGCAGGAGGACTGCTGGAATATACAAGGAGGAAGATGGAGAGACATTCATAAAACCCGAAATCTAAATGTTTCAAACATGAATCACAAAAGGTAGGGCGCTAATGACTGAAAATGGAGGGGCAAAATGAATAAAACTATTACAAACTTAATAGGGATTCTCATACTATTAATCTCTGTTGGCTGTGCGACGACATATAACCGTGCACATTATCTGGAAGTTCTAAAATCATATCCTGAATACGAACATGAACCCACCGAGAATTTCCCTAACTTCACTTATGCAGATTCATCAGATGAAAATTTAGTGAAATTAAAAGAAACCTTCAAACTTGAAAAAGTAGCAGGCAACGGAGATGAAATGTCAAAGATAATTAATCTTATGAAGTGGGTGCATAATATCGTAAAGCATGATGGCAGTTCAAAAAATCCTTCTCCTAAAAATGCTTTTAATATTATAAAAATATGTCAGGAAGAAAACAGAGGTGTCAATTGTAGAATGATAGCGACAATATTAAATGAAGCCTATTTGTCAATGGGTTTTAAATCAAGATTTGTTACATGCATGCCAGAAAAAAAAGATTTTAAAGATTGTCACGTAATAGACATAGTGTATTCCACTGCTCTTGATAAATGGATTTATATGGATCCTACATTTGAGGCATATTTTACAGATGAGAATGGAAACTACTTGAGTATACAGGAGGTAAGAGAAAGGTTGATAAGGAATAAACCATTAGTTTTAAATTATGGAATAAATTTGCGGCTTTCCAAATTCTTATACCGATTTCTTAATTGGATAAAGAAATATAGTAAAAAAGACTATATTAGTTATATGTCGAAGAATTTATTTAGATTAAGCAGTCCTATCCGGAGTGAATTTAATTGTGAAACAAAAGGTAAAGACAGAAGTTATGTTGAGCTCGTTCCGAAGAACTATAATATGAAAAGTAATCCCAAAATTGAGACTTATAATGGGAATAAAATCATTACATATTATATAAGCAACCCTGATTTCTTTTGGGCAAATCCTTTTGATACTTTAAATTCTAATTAGAAAGCCAGGCTTCTGCAAATCTCTATTCACATGAAAGGATCCCACTGTTCCTTTTAACAAATGAGGCTGTTATGCGACTCTACGAAAATGAAGCAAAAAAAATCTTTGAAACAGCGGAAATACCTGTTCCTCTTCAGTACGGGGTTGTATCCTCCGTCGGTGATCTTAAACAATCTCAGGCTGATTACAAATTCCCTCTGATGCTGAAATCTCTTGTGCTGGTAGGCGGTAGAGGTAAAGCAGGGGGAATCAAAAAAGCAAAGGATTTTGATGAAGCTCTATCGCTTGCTAATGAGATACTCGGCAAAAAGATCAGGGACTATTTAGTTGAAAGTTTACTGATAGAAGAAGCTGTGGAGGAAACCGGAGCCTGCTATATTGGTGTTACAATGAACCCTGTAAATTTTAACAATATAGTAATGGTAAGTCATTCTGGGGGAGTTGAAATAGAGCAGGTCGCCAGAGAAAATCCAGATGCTCTTCTCAAAATTGAACTTCCGGAAAACGATAAAACCCTTCCTGAAAATGTTTCAGCAGAACTGGCAGAGTTCCTTGCAAAAAATATAAAGTCCGGGGAAAAGCATTTTGACAAATTAAAAAATGTTATCTCGAATCTGTATCGAACGTATCAGAAATACGACTGCAAAATTGCCGAAATCAATCCGCTTATTGTTACACCTGAGGGACCTGTTGCTGCTGACGCAAAGATCGTGCTCGACGACAATGGACTTTACCGCCAGCAGGAACTGTTTCAACTTCTCGGAATCAGCAAAGTCAGGCACGATGTCTCAGAACCAACCAGAAACGAGATTCGTGCACGAAAGGCAGGTTTCCCCTATGTTGATCTTCTGCCAGAGAATGTTGAAAAAGACCCGGGAAAACTCTACGTGGGGCTTGTTCCCGGTGGAGCAGGATACGGGATATTTTCCATTGATGAAGTTGCTAACACAGGTGATAGATTCTTCAATGGAAGAGTAATCCCTGTCAATTTTATGGATTCTGGAGGTGGCCCCACTCTTGACCGTGTTGCAGAGATGTTCCACCTTCTTATGGATTACAAAATCGTTGATCTTATAATAACATCCCGATTTGGAGGAATTTCAAGCTGTGATACATTCATACGGGGACTTATAAAATGTCTGAGGGATAGAAAAAGAGAAGGGAAAAGAATAGTTCCTGTGTACGGTAGGATGGTGGGAACTGATCTCCCCAGTGCCCACGAGTTTCTTGAAAAAGCAAAGAGAGAGACTCCAGATGATCTCAAAGAAATGGAAATCATTGTTGGCAACAAAATCATAATGGCCGAAGTGATTCGACAGGCAATTCAGAAAGCCTTCGAAATGAAAGGATGGAACGTGTGAACGACAGGATCAATGCTGCAGATGGCATGCTTTATTATATTGTAAATAGAATACGTCCTGACCTTGCAAAACGAATCGCAGAAACAAACCGCATCGAAACCATCGTGATCGGGCTCGGCAAACAGGGCACAAAACATGCTGGCTTAATGCACTCATTCGGGACAACTGTTGCAGCAGCCGTTGCTTCTGGCCGAGGGGGAAGCAGAATTCACGAAGTGATTCCTGTTTATAACTCAGTAAAAGAGTGTCTGGAAGAACATCCGGACGTGGTAGCGGCGAGCATCTGGCGTCACTATTCCACAGCAAAAGAGGTTGCAATAGAAGCTATCGAAGCCGGAATCCCTCTGGTTGTCTTGATCTCAGAGGGCATGCCCCTTAGAGACGTCAGGGATGTTCTCGTTGCAGCACGGAAGAATAATATTCTTCTCATCGGACCAAACACCCCCGGGCTGATCTTCCCGCCTGAGAGAATCAAGATAGGTATGCTGCCCGATGTCTTCTATCCTGAGGAATCAGAACCAGGAAAATTTGGACCAAAAGGCATTACAATAATCTCCCGAAGCGGAGCTATTCTATATCACATGTCAGACGCAATGGCAAGTATCGGCATTGCACAGAATGCTGTAATAGGTGTTGGAGGTGACGGTGCAATAGGCTCAGTATTCAGAGAGCTTGTACCGCTTGCAATGGGTTATAAAAACACTGACCTCGTTGTTATTGCAGGAGAAATAGGAGGATGCCAGGAAGAACTCCTTGCGCAGGACATTAAGGACCATCCGGAGCTCTATCCAAAGCCAATTGTTGTTGTTATATCCGGTGCTCATGCTCCTGAAGGGAAGACCATGGGCCATGCCGGAGCAATTGTTACACCTGGAATGGCGAGTGGAACTTTTAAGTCCAAAAAAGAAGCGCTCGAATCTGCTGGTCTTCCAGTTGTCAACAGCCAAATTGATCTTATCAAAATTGTTAAGGAGAAGCTCAATAACAAGAGATATTTCAATCCTGATCGCTACTACGAAAGAATGCAAAAAATCTGGAATGCTCCACCGCCAAAGCCAAGCTGGGGGACCCAGATTACAATGGTCAAACCGAACAATCTCGTAATTCGCGGCTACAAACTCAAAGAAATTATTGAACATTCTTCGCTGCTGGAAGCTGTGCATCTAATTATAAGTGGAGATTTGCCGGAAAGAGAGACAATAAAGCTCCACACTCGACTTGCTGTTGAGGCTGCCCAGAAACCTCTTCCGGAGGTTTTTTGCAATCCGAAAGAAGACCTTTCCAAAACGATTGAGAAGTATCTTCTCACAGATGAAGAACTTGCAGATTTCAACCCAGAAGGAAAATCTGCCCGGGTTGAGAAAACCATTTTCTGCCTTGGAAAAATTGCAGCTTACCTTGCTGCAATTTTGAATAACAGCTCAGTAATTTCTCAACTCAAGCCTGATGAACCTTTTTCTTATTCTATTTTCAGAATCATTACAGGCAACAGTAATGTTGATCCCCAAAAAGCCAGAATGATAGAGGCAATGATCGTAGCAAGCATTGATCACGGAGTTACCCCTCCTTCTGCACAGGCAACAATTCTTGCCGCTTCTGTAAGAGCAAGCTACGAAGTTGCCGTTGCCCACGGTGCTGGAGTAATTACTGACGTACACGGAGGTGCTGGCGAAAAAGCTGCGAACTTTTTCAGACAGTGTGTTGATCTCTCGAAAAGAGAAAATAGTTCCATCGAGGAAGCCACCAGTAAAGTAATATCTCAGTATGTAAAGAATGGTCAACGAATTGAGGGGATGGGACACAGAGTTCACACAAAAGACCCAAGGCGCGATGTTCTGTGGAGCATAGCCGAATCCAGTGGGCTATCAGGCTCATGTGTAGCAATTTCAAAAATTGCAAGCGATCTGCTTAAAGCAGTCCGGGGTATAAGCCTTCCAGTAAACGTCGACGGTGTTATTGGCGCCATAATTGCCGACATGGGTCTCGACCCGAAACTTGCCAAAGCACTCTTCATCTACGGCCGCACTGCAGGTCTTTCTGCCCACTACTTCGAGGAAATTACAACCCAGCCTCCAATGCGGAGGATTAATTTTGGAGAGGCTGTGTACAGAGGTGTTGAGGAGAGACCTTACCCTGTAAAGTAGACTTCCAAAGTCTTAAAGACTTTAGAAGTCTAGATGGGTCTGGTTGACACCAATAAAAATATCCATTCCTGCAGGCGAAGCCTTTCTGTATATATTTTCCAGTTCTGCAAAGAAACGCTCTTTGCCCCGCCAGAAAGGAAAGCTGCCAAGGCGTTTTGGCAATGCTGCATCCATCTGTGGGATGTTGACTTCGCCGTAATCTAAGTCTTCCCTGCTGTTTCCTTCCCAGAATTTGTCAGGGTCTGTGGATAGCGGCTCCAGTGCTGTTTCGTTACTGCCGGCCAGATTAGAGAGTTTTTCTAAATCTGCTCCTCCCGGTTCTGGTTCATGAGTCCCAATAAATGCGGTCAGTTCCTCCTGTTCTATACCGCGCAGTTTGAAAATCAAAAACGGATTACGATCAAATTCTTCACCAAGAAGATAATAAACTGCTGCGATATGCTTGCAAGGGTTAGACCAGTCTGGGCAGGAGCACTCAGTTTCCAGGTCCCCGGCCTTTTCCGGGAAGAGAGAGAGTCCTGCTTCTTTGAAGGTTTCCTCAATGTTTTCCGGCATTTCGCCTGCCAGTAATTTTGCAGCAAAGAGAGCCTTGGTGGAAAGGATTTTGGCCAGCCGTTTCCATTCTGATAGATTAAGAACCTTAACTTTGATGGTAACCCTGTACGGTCTGGCCCGGGTTCCCTGAACTTTAGCTCTGACAATTCCCTTATCAATTTCAATGGAAACAACCTGCCCGCTGCGGGCATATGAGCGGCCCCTTCCAAGCCTGGCGCCTATATTGAAACTCTCCAGCACGCTGATCCAGCGCTTAGCCCACCAACTTTTACCGAATGCACCCCACTTAGACTGTGCTTTGATTCCACCTTTAGCCTCCCGTGGGCTGGCAGGCTTATAATATCCGAAGTAATCGTACCTACTCATGCTAATCTCCTACTGCTTCTTTTCGCAGGGCAAAAACTTCCTTTATTTCTTCATTGGATAGTTCAGTGAGCCAGCTCTCGCCTGTGCCAACTACGTCTTCTGCAATGGCTTTTTTGCGTTCGATCATCTCGTCTATTTTATCTTCCAGTGTGCCGGCACAGATGAATTTATGCACCTGAACATTTTTCGTCTGACCTATGCGAAAAGTCCTGTCCGTGGCCTGATTCTCTACCGCAGGATTCCACCAGCGGTCAAAATGGAAAACATGGTTGGCACTTGTGAGGTTCAGTCCAGTACCCCCGGCTCTCAGCGATAGAACAAAGACTGGTGGACCATCTCCTTTCTGCTGGAAGCGTTCAACCATCCAGTCGCGTTTCTTCTTGGGCACGCCGCCGTGGAGAAACAGCACCTTCTCACCCAGGAGCTCCTGCAAATAGTTTTTAAGTATAAACCCCATTTCAGCAAATTGACTGAAAACAAGCGCCTTCTCTCCTATTTGATTGATTTCCTCCAACATTTCTGTAAGCCGGGACAGTTTGCCGGAGCGTCCAGCAATGGCAGAATTGTCTCCCAAAAATTGTGCCGGGTGGTTGCAGACCTGCTTTAGTTTTGAAAGTGTGCCAAGAATCATACCCTTGCGCTGAATCCCTTCAGCAGAATTTAGTGTCTTTTCCATTTCTTCAACTACAGCTGCGTAGAGAGATGCCTGTTCCTTAGTCAGCGTACAGAACACTTTCATCTCCATTTTTTCGGGCAGGTCAGAAATGATCGATTTGTCCGTCTTTAGTCTTCTAAGTATGAAAGGACCGGTGATCTTTTTCAGCCTTGCAGTTGCTTCGGGGTCGCGCCGTGCCTGGATTGGCACAAAAAAGTTGCGTTTAAAGCTTGCCTGCGTACCCAGAAATCCAGGATTCAGAAACTCCATTATTGACCACAAATCACCTACGTTATTTTCGACCGGAGTTCCTGTGAGAGCGATTCTGTAATCGGAATTGATTGACCTTGCTGCCCGGGATTGTTTCGTCTCAGGGTTCTTGATGAACTGAGCTTCATCGAGCACTACTCCTGCCCACTTCACTTCCCTGAGAAAACTAATATCACGATGCAGCAGGCTGTAACTTGAAATCACCATGGCGTGAGCAGCGGCCTCTTTTTTAAATGCGGTTTGCTTTTTTCTTCCCACTCCATGATGGACCATCACAGGTAAATTCGGAGTAAATCTGGCAGCTTCTTTCACCCAGTTGTTTACCACGGAAGTCGGGCAGATCAGAAGTACAGGCCGCCGATTTCTTTTAGATGTGTTTTTCTCCCAATCCCGCTGAATCAGCACCAGCGTCTGGATGGTTTTACCCAGTCCCATATCATCGGCAAGGCAACCACCAAGCCCCCACTGGTGCAGAAACGAGAGCCACGAATAACCGCGGACCTGGTAAGGGCGGAGTGTGCCTGAAAATTTTTGGGGGGTTTCCAATTCATCCAGCCTGGCACGCCCGTCCAGCTGCTTCATAAATTTATTGATCCAGCCGGCAGCTTTGATTCCACTAAACTCAAACCCTATGCCAGGATCTTTTACACCGATGGCCATCTGAATCAAATCCCGGAAGGTCAATTTCTCAGGCGGTTTATTTTTCCAGAACTCCACAGCCTTGCGAATTTCTGAACTGTTCATCTCGACCCACTGGCCGCGAATTCTAACAAGTGGAGCTTTAAGCTTTGCCAGCTGCTCGAGTTCACGCAGAGTTAGAGTTTTACCACCGAGCGCAACCTTCCAGTTGAACTGTATAATAGAACCCATTGAAAGACCACTGCCACCCTGCATTTTCGGCGTTTTAACCACTGCCCGAACAGATAAGCGCTGCTTCGTGCCTTTGCGAGTCCACCATGCAGGAAGCAGAACACCGAAGCCTGCTTGCTCCAGCGCCATGGATACTTCGGTCAAGAATTTATGCGCCTCTTTAGTGTTCAGATCGTATCCAGCAGGTCTGGCATTTTCCAGACTGGATGCCGTGTGCGGACAGATGCCAGCAGCCTGTCCCAGAGCTGAGAGTAGATATTCCCGTACATGGCTCCCATACTTTTTTAAAGCGGACATTTTATGGCTCCTCGAGTCCCACACATCTTCAACAGGGACAAGAAGACTGGGATCTTCATGAGGCTGGACAAGGTACCTGACGTACCAATTGCCAGGAGCATGTTGCTTACCCTTGCTCACTGTTTCGTTGGGAGATTCTGGTTCTTCCAGGCGAAAACAGAGACGAAACGGCGAAGCTGCTGTCATGGCAAGAGGTCTGCGCCACTCCTGGATTTGCTGTTCAAGCAGAGCAAGTTCTTCTGGTTTTGCAGTTATAGTACCATCAGTGGTTTTAAGAGCACGAATCCAGGCATCATGTACACTGTCAAAATTTGTTTTCTTCTTTGCTGTTTTCCTGGCCGGTTTGAAAGACACCTGACATGCTGATCGAACAAGGCGGTCTGTAAACTTTTCGACGAAAGCTCTTAGCACTGCTGAAGAGACCATTTGTGGAGGTGATGTCGCATCAGGTTTTGAGAGTGCCATTGTTACCGGTGGCATCCGTTTTGTTAAATCTGCCAGTAATTTTACATCGTTTCCGGAAAAGACAGGTTCCCATCGGGCACGGTATCCATTTGCATCCGATTTCAGGCCGGGCAGAAAACGCTGTCTGGAAACAATGGAACCTGTAAAGCGGAGTGCCTCAGTCCAGAAAGCAAGGTCTTTCCCGATCACCACCCCCGGGACCAGAGTATGCTTATCCATGCACCTGCACAGAAACTCTAAAGTCTGTTCCTCATTCAACGGGAAGGATGTTACAACCCACGGAGAAAGTATCAACTTCGCACGGGACGGTGGAGGCTCAGCAATCAAGGGGCTGGACGGGATTGGCTTACTGCCCCGGGTTGGCAGCCATACAGCTGCTTGAACAGTAGAGTTTTTTACCGGCTTAAACTCAACTCCTGCTTCCCCGAGTGCTGTTGTCAGTCCGTTGAATCCTCCGTCAAATGGATAAGATAATGGTTTGGGGAGGTTCAGCCTTCGGCCTGATTTTGCTGGCAAGGGTTTCCTTTGTGCCGAACTCTCAGCCCACAGGAATAATTCTCTATTTAGCATGCCTGCGTGGAGAATAATCATTTATCAACGTACCTCATATTAAAATCTTGATAAGATTTTACAAATTTTTCATATTCTAAATGGTTTGTAAATTGTTCTACTCGATTGTATCTTTTGTTGACTGTTTTCACATACGAAATAGTGAAATTTTGCATTCTATGAGAGAAGTTATTATCCAAAGGTTTTAAAGAAATCTAAAATCGTGTATCAGCTACCACCAAACAGGTCGGCTTGATTTTCATGCCTTTTTTTAAAGTCGGCGGCTCTCTTCTGCTTTCTCTCTTCTTCATCCTTACGTTCTTTTCGGCGCTTATCCTCAGTTAGGCGGGTTTCAAACTCCTTCGTCTCGTTCTCATCCATAACAACAATCTCAATTTTATGGTCTGGAAGCATTGACTTGGGCAGAATGAACCCTTCCGGTGTTTCATAAAAGGTGAACATGTCGGAAATATACGAACTGCATAATTCCTTCTCTCCGAGGCTGATATTGCAGACTTTTTCGATAAAAGATGCTTTGCTGGCTACAGTAGATTTCTTGACACCGAAGAATTCACAGATGGTGTCAGTTGTAAGAAAAAACGGGTTGCTTTTGTCAAACAAGAAATTCAGTCGTGCGATCACATAAACGATGGACGCTGCCCAGATTTCCGGCCTGCCCCGGGTAATGGAAATCGTCCGTTTGCGCCCGAGTTTATCGCACAGCTTCATTACGTAACCGGTCAGCTCGTCATTCAAATGCTGATCGCAAAATGGTTGTAACAACCTTTTAATCTCATCCAACCGTGCATTTTTCCCAATGTTTGCCATAATTTAAGTTAAAAAAATGTGGGCAAAATGTCAATAATAAGTATTGACATTTTCTATTTTATTTGTTATTATTTGTTGTTTGGAAGATATAAGAAAAAATTTACAAATTTGGTTGGGGGGGGGGAGAGGTTAGAGATGGTAAAGAGAATAAATGTAGCTTCTCGCTCTGCGGTTTTAGACCCGAATAACCTTCACCCTTTTCAGACATGGACTTTGGAAGTAATACGAGATTCAAAGGTGCGCTTAGTGGTTGTAGAAGCACCTGTGGGTGCGGGGAAAAGTAGAATCGTTCGTGACATTGCTCTTGATCAAAACCGCACGTATCCAGTAGTACTGACCTATCCTACCAAAATTCTGATGGAAACTCAACTTACTACCTTGAAAAAAGAAGCTAAAACTCTTACTGTTTGGCCAGATGATCCACCAAAGTCGGGAGGGGTGCAAGGGTTTAACTATTCCACTGATGCCTTGATTCGCTTCATGCGACGGC
>CAZPNF010000022.1:0-4418 GCA_964587715.1 uncultured bacterium
CACACGCGTTGGAGCCGGTTCTGGCAGAAGACATCCGGGCTGTGACCGGGCGTCAACCGTTCGTGCAGGAGGCACCTGTGAACCTCATCTATGTAGCGGATTTCTCGAGGATGGGTAAGGCGACAGATGACAAAAAGGTTTTCTATTCAGCTGCCGACACGGGCTTCATTAGCCAGAATGTTTACCTGTACTGTGCTTCCGAAGGACTGGCAACTGTTGTGCGTGGGCTAATTGACAAACCAGCCCTGACGAAGGTGATGAAACTGCGACCGGATCAGAGGGTCATCCTCGCACAATCGGTGGGATATCCGAAACAGTAGTCATTGGGGAGAGAAGCACACAGAGGTGGGCTTGACATTCACATTAGTATTGCGCCTGAATTACATTCCGGCGTATGTGCAATAAATATTTTGCATCAATGATAGGAATCAAAGGGCCAGTCCATTTGAGGGGCTGGCCTTATATTTCTCCTGACTTTGTGAGAATAGATAGTAAACTGGAAGCATCTTTATAAAAATTCTCCGAAAGTTTTAAACAGTTAAGGTGTTTCACCATAAGGAGTATTTTCTGTGAGTCATTTCGGGAGCAAATCTCCCAACAAAGAACTATCCTCGATGCATCGATTGGCTGAGCGGATAGTGAATCACGCAACAAACATGGAGTACTACGCCTATGAAAAAACGACTTATTGTTATTTTGGGTCTCCTTGTTATTGCCGTATTGGTATTCAGGATTATTCTACTTTTGACAAAAGAATCGGGTGGTGGACGGTCAAATTTTCGGAGACCAGCTGTTGCTGTGGAAGTCGATAGTGTTCAATACGGGTCCATCAAGGAAATCCGTCAATTTACAGGATCCATTTACCCCTATTATCAATATGTCGTAGCCCCAAAGGTTGCTGGCCGGATTATTCAAATTCGAAAACGCATTGGGGATTGGGTTCAAAGGGGTGAGGTGATCGCGAAGATCGATGATGCGGAATATCAGCAGGCCGTACTTGAAGCAGAGGCGAATTTGAAGATCGCCCATGCCTCCCTGACCGAAGCCCAAAGTCAGTTTGCCCTTGCCAAGCAGGAACTGGACAGGGCCCAATCGCTCCAGAAAAAGGGTATCGCTTCGCCTTCTGAGCTGGATGCTGCTATGACCAGCTACGAGGCCCAACAGTCCAGGATTAAGCTCGCCCAAGCCCAGGTGGAACAGAAAGAGGCAGCGTTGAAGTCAGCCCAGATACGACTGAACTACACGGTTCTGGTCGCCACGGAACCGGGTTATACCGGGGAGCGCTTCGTGGATGAAGGAAGCTTGCTCGCACCTAATTCTCCGGTAATTTTGGTAATTGGGATAGATAAGGTTATTGTTAGAACCACCATTATCGAACGGGACTACGGTCGAATCCAGCCAGGGCAGCACGCAGAAGTGGAGGTGGATGCCTTTCCCTCCAGAAGTTTCACGGGTCGAGTGGCCCGGATTGCCCCTATGCTCCAGCAGGCATCCAGAATGGCACAAATGGAGGTCGAGGTCGAGAACGATTCCCTCATCTTAAAACCGGGTATGTTCGCGCGGGTCAACGTAGTTCTTGCGGAGAGGGATTCTGCTCAAATCGTACCCAGCCAGGCCGTGGTTAATCGTGAAGGTCATAAGGGAGTTTTTGTTATTGATCAGGGGAATTTAACAGCCCGGTATATCCAGATACAAGAAGGGATCGTAACGCAGGAGAGAACGGAAATTCTCTCCCCCGTACTCCAAGGACTGGTAGCTACCCTTGGTCAGCATCTCTTAGTGGATGGCAGCCAGGTAATTCTTCCTCAGTCGGAAAGTGTCCACCAGTCCAGTTCTTCCCAAGATCCAAAACACCAACGTAGTCGAAAGGAGTCGCAGCCATGAACCTAGCCCGGGGTCCAGTTAGTCGTCCGATACTGACCACGATGGTCTTTCTCGTCATCATCACTTTGGGTATTATTTCTTTTTTCCGATTGTCCGTTGATCTCATGCCCGATATTACTTTTCCCACTATCTCTGTCATTACCAGTTACGGTAATGTCGGTCCTCAGGAAATGGAGGAACTGGTTACGCGTCCCATCGAAGAAGCTCTGGCTGCCGTGCCGGGTGTGAAAGAGATCACCTCAACCTCCACGGAGGGCCGGAGCATGGTCCGGGTGGCGTTTACATGGGGGTCGGATCTGGACGTAGCGGCCAACGATATTCGCGACCGCATCGACCGCGTTCTTTCACGGCTTCCCGAGGATATCGAACGCCCCATGATCCGCAAGTTTGATATTTCGGCCTTTCCTATTCTCATCATGGGGATAGCCAGCGATATGAATCCGCTGGATCTGCGTGAGCTGATCGAAAATCAGGTGAAGTACCGCCTGGAACGAGTTCCCGGCGTGGCTGCTGTGAATATTTACGGCGGGTTGTATCGTGAAATTCATGTGAATCTGAAGGCAGCTAAATTAAAAGCGTTGGGGTTATCTCCCAATGTGGTGTTGGCCTCTCTATGGCGTGAGAATCAGAATGTTCCGGCAGGTCTCTATGAAAAGGGGAATATGGAGGTTCTGGTCCGAACCCAGGGAGAGTACCGTTCTTTGGATGAGATTCGTAGGACCGTTATCAGTATGCGCAAAGGTACGCCGATTCGGATCGCCGATGTGGCTGATGTCGAAGATTCGTGGGAAGAGGTCCGGCGGCTCGACCGCGTTAACGGCAAACCCGGACTGCGCATATCCATCAACAAACAGTCGGGTTCCAATACCGTGAATGTGGCAAAGAAGGTCTTGGCAGAGGTGGAACGTATCAACCGGGACATTCCGCAAATCCATATTTTACCATTAATCGATACATCGAAATATATCAAGCAATCCATCAACAACGTAGGGCTCTCTATCCTATTAGGCGGTATACTGGCCATTGCTGTTCTCTTTTTATTTCTACGGAATCTTTCCAGCACGGCGATTATCGCGACGGCCATCCCCATCTCTGTGATCGCTACTTTTGGCCTGATGTACTTTGGTGGGTTTACTTTGAATATCATGACCTTCGGAGCACTCGCCCTGGGTATCGGTATGCTGGTGGACAGCTCTATCGTGGTTCTGGAAAACGTGTACCGGCATCGGGAGGAGGGGCAGTCGCCGATAGACAGTGCGCTTATCGGATCTTCTGAAGTCTCCTCTGCCATCGTCGCAAGCACGCTTACGACAGTCGTCGTCTTTCTCCCTGTCGTGTTCATTCGAGGGATGTCCGGGATCATGTTTCGCCAGATGGCGTATGTGGTGAGTTTCTCTCTGTTGTGCTCTCTGATTGTCGCACTGACTCTGATTCCCATGCTTTCGTCCAAGTTTCTCCGGCATTCCTCCAGTCAACATCTTAAGAGGGAGAGCCGTCTGCATAGGCTCTATGCGACCAGTGAAGAGGCATTCCGGAGAGTAGAGAAACAGTACGGTTCACTGCTCGATTGGGCGTTGCATCATCGAAAGACCGTGGTGCTTGCCATCCTGGCCTTGTTTGTTGTGTCCGTGCTTCTGGTACGATTGGTTGGAGTGGAACTAATGCCCCGAGCCGATGAAGGGGAAGTACGGGTAAATCTGGAGATGGCGGTTGGTACGAGGCTGGAAGTGGTGAACCAGACAACACTCGCCGTTGAGAATGTTATCCGAAAAGAAGTACCGGAAATGAGTGCCATGCTTTCCCGCGTCGGTGGAGGTGGATTTCGTTCCAGAGGAGGACACACAGCTGAGATCCGGGTCACACTGGTGCCCAAGAAGGATCGGCATCGGAGCAGTGAACAGGTGGCTAATGCACTGCGCAAGGCTCTTGCGAATCTTCCAGGGGTCACGATCCGGACACGAGCGGGACAAGGTCTGTTTTTACTGTCCATGGGCACCTCACAGGGCGATAACGTCAGTGTGGATATCCGCGGATACGATCTGGAAACGGCTCATAGTTTAGCCATGCAAGTCGAACAGGTGATCAAGCGCGTGAAAGGCATCACCGACACCCGCATCAGCCGCGAAGAGGGAAGCCCCGAACAGGTCATTCGCATCGACCGTCAGAAGGCGGCCGATTTGGGACTCAGCGTATCCGATATCGGAGACGCCCTTCAGACGGCAGTTGGCGGCACCCAGGCCTCTTATTTTCGAGAAGGCGGGAAGGAGTATCGGATTCTGGTCCGGTTGAGTAAGGAAGACCGGAACGACCTGGCTGAACTTTTAGACCTTACTGTAATCAACAATCGAGGTGAGCCGGTTATCCTGCGCAATGTGGTCGATGCGGTTCCGAGAGAAGGCCCAGTCAGTCTGGAAAGAAAGGATCAAGAGCGAATCATTACGATTAGCACCAATTTTACCGGCAGGGATATGGGATCGGTCGTTTCAGATATCAGAAAAGGGTTACGGACAGTACCAGTACCAAAGGATTTTGCC
>CAZPNF010000022.1:4428-11360 GCA_964587715.1 uncultured bacterium
TAAATTTGCCAACGCTACTAGCACAAGTTATAAATTTTGCCATCCTGTTTGGTCGGGAATACGAAGAACAGCAAAAAGCTTTTCGTGAGCTGCTGTTCGGGTTGATACTTGCACTTTTTCTCATCTATATGGTCATGGCAGGACAGTTTGAATCCTTCAGGGATCCCTTTGTCGTCCTTTTTTCCATTCCGATGGCACTCATTGGGATAGTGGTTACCATGATTTTAACCGGAACGATTTTCAGCATGCAGGCATTTATCGGATGTATCATGCTGGCCGGGATCGTAGTGAATAACGCCATTCTTCTCGTCGATTATACGAATCAGTTGAGACGTCGGGAGAAAATGGACTTGATGGAGGCGATCCGTCTATCCGGGTCGCGGCGGCTGCGTCCTATTCTTATGACTACCCTGACAACAGTACTGGGTCTTTTGCCTCTTTCTTTAGGTCTGGGGGAGGGTGGAGAAGTCCAAGCTCCTCTGGCCCGCGTCGTTATTGGCGGACTTCTAAGTTCGACGCTGATCACACTGGTACTCATACCCGTTGTGTATTCGATTTTTGAGCAAAAGATGAAAACTAAAGTGTCTATCGCCAGTTTTCAGAAACTTCTTCGATTGAAACGTAAATAATGTCTTTATTCACAGAGGGATTAACAATGAGACTGCGGATTGTGATTTTTTGTGCATTGACAGTCTTGGCCAAGACTGCTGTTATTCTACCGATGGAGAAAGGTGCCTCATCCATGCAGGCTGGAAAGGATACCCTTCGAATCAACCTACAGGATGCGATTTTTATGGCGCTGGAAAGGAATCCCGATATGTCCATTCAGCGTCTGGCCCCGGCTATTGCAAAATCGTATGTCGATGAGCAGCGTTCTGACTTCGATCCTACGCTTACGGTTTCAGCAACGCGCGATGAGAGCAAGACTCAGCGCTTTCTGGGGGCGCGGCCCGAGCCCTTTGAACTCACATCCCAACGAACCCAGTACAATGCTGGAATCTCGGAGACCTTACCTACGGGGACGGCCCTCTCCATCGATGCCTCCATCATGGGTTCTACGTCGAACATCTATAAACCTCAGTATTCTGGGAACATCGGCCTGACCTTCACTCAGTCGCTCTTGAGAGGATTTGGTATCGGTGCCAACATGGCCAATCTCCGCAAAGCCCGGGTTGATCTCGAGATCTCCCGCTCAGAATTGAAGGGGATGGCAGAGGGGATCGTAGCTGATACTGAGAAAACGTACTGGGATCTTTATCTTGCGGCCGAAGAAATCCATATTCAGGAAGAATCCCTTCGATTGGCCAATCGACAACTGAGCGAGTCGTTGGAACGGGTAGCTGTGGGTAAACTTCCTGAACTGGAACTCGCTGCAGTCAGAGCCGAAGTGGCAAAACGTCAAGGGGCACTCATCGATGCCCAGAGCCGATACGAACAGGCACGCTTGGATTTCCTGTTCCTTCTAAACCCAACTGACCGGGCATCCTGGTCAACGGTTCCCATCCCTATCGACAGACCTTCGGTTTCTGCTGATTCATTGGATGATATATCCGTCCATGAAGAGCTGGCATTGCAATACCGACCGGATCTGGAGCAAGCCAGATTGGCCTATCGAAGAGGTGAGCTCGACGTAACCTATACGAAGAATGGACTGTTGCCTCGTCTTGATTTTTTTATCACTCTGGGGAAAACTTCGTACGCTCGAACATTCAAGGATGCCCTTCCTGATATAGAAAGTCCATTCTATAATGTCAATGCTGGGGTCTCTTTTGATTTTCCGATTCCGAATCGCAAAGCGAGAGCCCAGACTACCCGTGCAAAAAGATCAAAAGAACAACTGGAATATGCATTGCATAATATGGAAAGGATGGTACAACGGGATATCCGTTCAGCCTATGTCGAAGTGCTGAGAACGCGGCAGCAGATTGAGGCCACACAGGTGACACGTATCCTGCAGGAGAAGAATCTGGAAGCGGAGCTGGAGAAGTTTCGAGTCGGCAAATCTACGAATTTACTCGTCCTGCAGGTGCAGCGTGATTTCACAGCCAGTCAGCTCGATGGGATCCAGGCTACGGTGAATTATCTTAATGCGCTTGTGAACCTATATTTGATGGAAGGCACACTGCTGGACCGTAAGGGAATCAACGTCTCTTCTTCTGAATTCTAAATTCCATCTCATCCAATGGATCAGAATATGTAAGTGCAACACTCGCTAGTCATCGTTTCAAAAGAAGTTCGATAAGGTTCTGCAGAAGCTCTGCCTCTGCGGATATATCACGATGGTTTGAGTAGTCACAAGGCCAAGCGAGAGGTGGGGCCACTAATTTACTCTTTTTTGAAAAAGGTACGCCGACCAAAGAAATCTGGTACTGGGAACACAAACTGCCGGAAGGTTACAAATCTTATTCCAAAACCAAACCCATCCGAAAAAGTGAGTTTGAAAGTTTGCGCCAGTGGTGGAACAAGCGCGAAGAAAACGAACAGGCATGGAAAGTATCAATAGATGAAATAATTAAAAATGGCTATAATCTGGATATTAAAAATCCGCATATTGCCGAAGAAGTGCAAACCTTTACCAGCGCCGAACTTTTGGAAATGCTGCACGAGTCTTTCAAGAAAAGTGATGAATTACTGAATAAGTTGAAAAGAGAGTTGACAAATGGTTAAATCCAATAAACCCGATTCACAGATCATTATCTATCAAACCGAGTTAGGACAGACAAAAATTGAAGTCCGTTTGCAGGATGAAACCGTTTGGCTTACGCAAAAACTGATGGCAGAATTGTTCCAAAAAGACGTCCGCACCATTAATGAGCACATTAAAAATATTCTGGATGAAGGCGAGTTAGAAACAGAATCAACTATCCGGAAATTCCTGATAGTTCAAAGAGAAGGGGAAAGGGACGTCGAACGTTTAGTTGATTTCCCTGGTTCCCAAACTCCCGTTTGGGAACCTACATGTGTGAAAAACTCTGTTTTGGCAATGATGAATCAATGAAATTAGATCATGCGACGGGTGGCCTGAACATCGTGTCAACCATAAAGACTAATCCGTGTGGCGTTGGCTTTAGCCAATGTATTTAGTACAATTGGCACGGCCTAAAGCCTGTCCCGGGCTTGACTCGGGAGCACATGCCACAACGAAAAAAGTATGTTTAATTCTCTGGGTTACCCATCGGTGGCCATTCTGACAATTTTATAGTATTTTCAGTATCATCACCGTAGGGGCAACAGCCCCTTGTGGAGCTTAAAAGAATCGCTGTACTTTTTTCTACTATTTCTACGTACGGAACGGTCGCGACCGTTCCGTACAATAGTTCCGTACAGATATATCTGAAATACAGGATATGATCTCATGGTCTTCCATGAACGCAAAAAAAATCGTCTGACGGATTACGATTATTCCACACCCGGGGCATATTTTATCACCACCTGTGTGCAGGATCGTCGTTGTGTGTTAGGTGAAATCCATAACGGACAGATGTTTTTAAATGCGCTGGGGAAAATTGTGCACGGCCAGTGGGAATGGCTGCACCGGCAATATGATTACCTGATACTGGATGCGTTTGTAGTTATGCCCAACCATTTTCATGCTGTGCTTGTGATTTCACCGGATTTTTTATTCGTTCTGGTTCTGCTGGGATTCATCATTGGGTATGTGACGGCCAAACTGGAAAAGAAATCTAAAAAGGAGACAAAGGAAATCGAAAACAAGGATTCAAACGGTGAAAACCTATGAAAAAGAAAATCATTCAAATAATCGGGATTGTGTTTTTCCTCTTTCTGGGATGGAGGATTATTGCACTTTTCACCAAGGGATCGGGCGGTAGCGAAAGGCGGACCGACAGGCCTCCGGTGGCTGTAGAAGTGGACAGTGTGCGTTTTGAATCTATCCAGGGAATTCGTGAATTCACTGGAACAGTTTTTTCCATGTATCAATACGTGGTGGCTCCCAAGGTCTCTGGCCGCATCCTCGAGATGAGAAAACGGATTGATTGGGCGGTTCCGAATTGATTGATGGAGTGGAACAATGCAAAACAGACTATTTTACAAAAAGGCAAGAAAATCCGGACTTCCTCCGGGCACACTTGTTCATGTGGGAGAGAAAAAGATCGAAAAAACCAGGATCACAGTCCTGAATTTCGACGAAGAAAGGTTCGAAGAAAAAGAAGAGGCGTCTGTCGAGGCATGCTTCCCGTACCGTGATAGATCTACAGTAAGCTGGATCAACATCGACGGTCTGCATGATGTTGCGCTTATCCAGAAACTGGGCCAGCATTTTGGCATCCATCCCCTCACACTGGAAGACATTGTGGACACCGAGCAGCGTCCCAAACTGGAAGACATGGGCGATTACCTCTTCATCATTCTCGAGATGATGTTGTTCAACAAGGCAGAAAATCGGATGGAGGCAGAACAGGTCAGTCTTGTTGTCAGCAGGAATGTTGTAATTTCGTTCCAGGAAAAGACCGGCGATGTCTTCGAGGGCGTTCGTGAGAGGATACGAAACGCCAAAGGCCGCATTCGAAGCATGGGCCAGGACTATCTGGCCTACGCCCTGATGGATGCCATCGTGGATAATTATTTCATCGTCCTGGAAGATGTCGGCGATCAGATCGAATCCTTGGAAGATGAGGTGATGACCCATCCCACGACCGAGACGATGCAGATGCTTCAGAAGGTCAAAAGGAGGCTGCTCTTCCTCCGGAAATCCATATGGCCTTTAAGAGAAGTCATCGGTGGGCTGGAGAGGGGGGAATCCAAGTTGATCATGAAAAAAACGCATCCTTACTTTCGGGATATCTATGATCACACGATTCAAGTGGTCGAGATGGTGGAGACGATGCGGGACATGAACTCGGGCATGTTCGACATGTATCTGTCAAGCATCAGCAACAGGATGAATGAAGTGATGAAGGTGCTGACGATCATCGCAACGATATTCATTCCACTCACATTCATTGCCGGGATATATGGGATGAATTTCGAGTTTATGCCCGAGCTTAAATGGCGGTTTGGGTATTTTACTGTGTGGGGCGTCATGATCTTGCTGCTGATCGGCATGATGTTTTTCTTCAAGAAGAAGAAATGGTTTTAATGGTTCAGATAATTTTTTAAATTACTGAGTGCTAAACAATTTGCATGAGTACAAAATTCTTGGAGAGTAACATGACGCGATTTCTGTTGACATTCTCATTTATCCAATCATTGTTTTGGCTTTCATCACAACTCATGCACGGGATCGGGATGCAAGAACCTGGTTGTATGTGTTCAAACCGCTGACGATGGCGTTCATTTTGTTTTTCGCCGTACTCAGGGCTTGGCCTCACATGAACAGCACGATTAACGGATGCTATTTGTTCATGTACTCGGGTGGGTACGGAATCGATTGGTTGACCGATTTCCTGTTCCTCATCGGCCTAACGCTTTTTATCGCGGGATTTTGTGTCAACCATCAATCCGATGAGGTTTTGCTTCAACTCCGAAGATCCGCCGTTCTGGTTACAATATCACCTATGGAAGATTGTACCGTTGGATATCATGTCCCAATTACTTCGGAGAGATCGTGAAATGGACCGGATGGGTTGTGGCGACGTGGTTGGTGCTGGGGTTGATCTTTGCTCTATGGACAGCGGCCAACCTCGTTCCCCGGGCACGGTTACATCATCGCTGGTACCATGATCAATTCCCTCAGTATCCACTGGAACTTAAAAAGGGGGTTATAGGCGAGAGATTATATAAGTGTCAAGGTTTATATTTGAAAAATAGGTTTTTCAGTAATCAAATAAATACCTTGACAATAAGCAAAAAACTCCGTATTATAGAAGCAGAAAATTTTCCCCTTTAAACCGATCCAGCGAGATCAGTAAGGGGTTGTGTGGTAAAGAGTTACCTCCCAGCCGAACTCGCGGGGAGGTTTTTTTGTGCTTTCAAAATGGGAATTAATCCGATGAAAATTAAAGCGGAATTGATGGACGGTGAAGCTATTACCAGAACACTTTTGCGTTTAACTCATGAGATTCTGGAGAAAAATCGGGGTACAAAGAATCTGGTGATTGTAGGAATTCGTGATCGAGGAGATTTACTTGCCCGAAGGATAATAAATAGTATTAAAGAGATTGAAGGGGAAGAAGTTCCATTGGGTGTGCTGGATATTACACTTTACAGAGATGATTTCCGAAGACTTACAGAACAGCCTGTTGTTCAGGAAACAGACATCCCATTTGACATTACGGATAGAAGAATTGTTCTTGTGGATGATGTGCTTTACACCGGCCGTACTATTCGTGCTGCCTTAGATGCACTAATTGATTTCGGCAGGCCAGTACTGATCCAGCTTGCGGTTCTTATCGATCGGGGGCATCGTGAGCTTCCAATCAAAGCAGATTATGTTGGGAGGAATGTTCCTACAGCTGTTGGTGAGGAGGTTCAGGTTAAATTAAAGGAGATGGATGGGGAAGATAAAGTGCTTTTGTTTGAATCAGAAACTATGAGATAAAGTATTAACCGGGGTAAATTTATGCAGCTTAAAAGTCACCATCTGTTAGGCCTTGAGGGGGTGAGAGGAGAAGATATTACACTAATATTAGACGCTGCTTCTTCTTTTAAGAAAGTTCTGGAGCGTCCTATCCCCAAAGTCCCGACTCTACGGGGTAAAACAGTTGTTAACCTCTTTTTTGAACCATCTACCAGAACTCGTTTTTCTTTTGAGCTGGCCGAGAAAAGATTGTCAGCCGATACCATTAATTTTTCCGCTTCAACTTCCAGCGTTCTTAAAGGTGAAACTCTCAAAGATACTGTCAAAAACATTGCTGCCATGAGAATTGATTTTGTTGTTATTCGCCATTCTTCATCTGGGGCTGCACATTTTCTAACAAAGTGTGTGGACGCAGCAGTTATAAATGCCGGGGATGGTGCACACGAACATCCCA